>JAFTBL010000012.1 GCA_017455225.1 Oscillospiraceae bacterium | reverse complement strand
GCTGCAACCCTCAAAAGCACCGTATCCAATGCTCGTCACGCTGGCCGGGATCGTAATGTTCATCAGGCCGCTGCAATCGGAAAAGGTACGGTCCCCGATGCTCGTCACGCTGTCTGGGATCGTCACGCTCGTCAGGCCGCTGCAGTAGGAAAAGGTACGGTCCCCGATGCTCGTCACGCTGTCCGGGATCGTCACGCTGGTCAGACCGGTGCAATAGTAAAAGGCCCAGTCCCCGATGCTCGTCACGCTGTTGCCGATGGTCACCTTTTTGATGCTGCTGCGATTGCTGTGCCATGGCGCAGTGTTGTTATACGTCCAATCCTTCATTTTCCCCGTACCGGAGATGGTCAGCGTGCCGGCGTCATCCAGCGTCCACGTAAGATCGTCGCCGCAACTGCCGCTGGTCGCCGCCTCGGCGGTTTGCACCGCGCCGGGCAGCAGGGTCAGCGTCAGCACCAGCGCCAGCAGGGCGCCGGCCGCCCGCTTGCATAGCTTCTTCATCGTTCTGCTCTCCTTTGTCTGGCTTTATACTGCGCTCCTGAAACGCGCCGCGTTTTTTACTGATTTTTAATAGTATATCCCCGGCGCGGCGGCGCTGTCAACAGCCCGTCACTCCCACTCCCGGGCGTAGAGAATATCCCGCGCCACCGGGCGGTAGAACAGCTCCTGCGCACGGCGGAATTCCCCGGTCTGGCCCATAATCCACATCAGCTTGCACACCGCCGACTCGGTGGTCATGTCGTAGGCCTCCAGCAGAGGCAGCGTGTGCTTGACCCGGCTGCCCACGTGGTACACCGTCAGATCGCTGCCCTCGTTGGGCACCTGCGTGGTCATCACGATCAGCCGTCCCCGCCGGGCGGCGCGGCTCAGCACGTCGTAAAACCCGTCGTATTCCGGCAATCCGCCCACGCCGAAGCTCTCGATCACCAGCCCGGCGTGGCGCTCCAGCATGAACTCCAGCAGCTCCGGCGACGTGCCGGGGATCAGCTTCAAGAGCCCGACGTTCTGCTCCAGCGTGTCGTAAAACGTGGGGCGGTCGGCGCAGGGGCAGGTCATATACTGCAAAAGCCGCTCGTCCTGTATCACCGCAAGATCCGGGTAATTGACGCTGGAAAACGCCTGAAAGCTTTTGGAGTACGTCTTGCGGGCGCGGGTGCCCAAAATCACCTTGCCGTTGAACACGATCTGCACCCCGCCGCCACCGCGGCAGGCGTACAAAAACGCATCGGTCAGATTGCGCTTGGAATCGGTGCCGTCGAACCAGATGGGCTTTTGCGCCCCGGTCAGCACGATGGGCTTGGGGCTGTCCTGTATGAGATAGCTCAGCGCCGCGGCGGTATAGGCCATGGTGTCGGTGCCGTGGCTGATGACGAAGCCGTCGTAATCGTCGTAGCGGCGGCGGATCTCCGACGCCAGACCCAGCCAGTGCTCCGGCCGGATGTTGGTGCTGTCCAGATCGTACAGCTGCACGCAGTCCGTATGGCACAGCCGGCCGATCCGGGGCACCGCCGCCAGCAGCTGGCGACTGTCCAGCCCCGGCGCCAGCCCCTCCTCCGTCACGTCGGAGGCGATGGTGCCGCCGGTGCCGATCAACAGGATCCGTTTCACGTTCTCCACCTCACATTTCCCGGTTGTCCATGGCGGCCAGACCGAACCGGGCGGCCTGCTCGATCCGGCGGCGCTCCGTTTCGTCCGCGCCGTCGTACCGCTTCCGCAGCTCGGCCAGAAACAGACCCCGCAGCGAATCGTCGCCGCATTTTTCCCAAATGTCCTGCCGGATGCGGGTCTCGTCCCGCAGCTCCAGCGCGTAAAACCGATCCTCCAGCGCCCGGCGCAGCTGCTCCGGGCGCACCGGCTCCGCCGTTTCGCCGGTGAGGATCAGCCGATAGATATCGTCCTGCGTGTTCTCCGGCAGCGCGCGCAAAACAGCCTCCTCCGGCGCCGCGTCCGACACGTCCGCCGTCAGCACCTCGTAGCGCCGCCGCGCCATGGGCACGAACTGCAGCGCCGCGCTGCCGCGCTCCACGGTGCCGTACAGCACGCCCTTGTCCCCCGTTTCGTCAAAGCCGCGCCCCTCCGGGCAGCCGGGATAGGCGTAGCTCACCGACCCTGCCCGGCAGACGCCGGAAAAGGCGTGCTGGTGCCCCAGCGCCGCGTAGTCCACGCCGGTGCGCTCCAGCTGCTGGGCCGTCAGCGGACGGTAGACGCTGTTCTTCACCCCCACGTCGCCGTGGAGCAGCAGGATGTGCACCCGGTCGTCCTCCGGCGCGGTAAAGCCGTCCAGCACCGAGCCGTCCTCCGCCGTGGGCGCTGTAAAGGCCGCGCCGTACACGCTGCACCCCAGCGCGGGGAAGTCCAGCCGCTCCAGCGTGCCGCGGGTGAACACGTGCACGTTGCCCGGCCACAAAATGCGCCCGTAGGCGCCGTTGGGATCGTAATAATCGTGGTTGCCCGGCGCGATGACCGCCTGACCCCGGAACCGGCTCAGCGCCAGCGCCAGCGTCTCCCCGGTCTGGGCGAACACGTCGTCGGAGTCGAACAAGTCGCCCGCCAGCAGCATCAGCTCCACCTGCCGCTCGTTGGCGTAGTCCACCATCCGCTCCACAAGGCGGCGGCTCTCCTGCCGGCGCTGGCGGGCCTGATCCTCCTCCAGCGCGGCAAAGGCGCTGTCCAGATGGAGATCGGCCGCGTGTAGGATCCTGACCATCATTTCTCCTCCTGCCACATCTTGCATACGTCGACCCATGCGACAAAGCTGTCGCCGCAGCAGCGCTCCAGCTCCTCGCAGGTCATTTCCGCCGCGGAGGCGGAGCTGCCCGCCGCCGGGAACACGGTGTCGAACCGCCGCAGCGACACGTCCAGATACGTCCGCACACCCTGCGGCAGCGCAAACGGGCACACGCCGCCCACGGCGTGGCCTACCAGCGCCACCGCCTCCTCCGCCGTCAGCATTTTCGCCTTGACGCCGAAGCACTGCTTGAACTTTCCGTTGTCCACCTTGGCGTCGCCGGCGGCCACCACCAGCACGGCGCCCTCGCCCACCTTGAAGCTCAGCGTTTTGGCGATCCGCCGCCCCTCCACGCCCAGCGCCCGAGCGGCCAGCTCCACCGTGGCGCTGGAGGTGTCGAATTCCCGGATGCGATCCGCCATACCGTAGCGGGCCAGATACTCCCTCACCTTTTCAACGGACATGTTTTTTCCCTCTTTCTACCGTATATCCACCCGCTCCACGGCGGTGCAAAGGCCCGTGGCGTCGTCCAGCGTGAACAGGCACCCCTGCGCCTTGCAGGGGCCGTCTGCCGGACGGTAGCGCCCCGGAAGACCGCCCAGAAAATGCTCTACCGACTGCGCCGGCTCGATGCCCAGCACCGACTGGATGGGGCCGGTCATGCCCAGATCGGTGATGTACCCCGTGCCCTTGGGGAACACCTGCTCGTCTGCGGTGGGCACGTGGGTGTGGGTGCCCCACAGGGCGCTGACCCGCCCGTCCAGATGGTAGGCCATGGCCAGCTTTTCGCTGGTGGCCTGCGCGTGAAAATCCACCAGCGTGAAGGTGGGCCGCTCCTCCTGTGCCAGCACCCGGTCCGCCGCGGCAAACGGGTCGGCGGCGCGCCAGTCCAGCTGGCACCGCCCGATCAGATTCAGCACGCCCACGGTGATGCGCCCGCACTCGTACACGCCCCAACCCCGGCCCGGTGTGCGGGCGGAAAAGTTGGCCGGGCGCAGGACGTAGCGGTTCTCCTCCAGATACGGGCCGATCTGCGCCTTGCCGAAGGCGTGGTTGCCCAGCGTGATCACGTCGGCGCCGGCGGCGAACAGCTCCTCCGCCTGCTGCTCCGTCAAGCCCACGCCGGAGATATTTTCCCCGTTGATCACGGTGAAGCATACATCCTTCAGCTTTTTGAATGCGCCCAGATGGCGGCGCAGGTGGGCAACGCCGCTCTCACTCGTCACGTCCCCCAGCGCCAGAATACGATACAGCATGGCGGCCATTCCTTTCTGTCCACGTGAATTTGCACTTATTATATCATAGGTGCCGACCCGACGCAAATCCTCCCTGCGGCCAAATTTTGCGGCGGAGGCTTGTGGATTGTGCCGCCGTGTGCTATACTGACTGGCGAGAAATGGGTTTTCCGCGCCTGCGGCGCCGGGAAACCGTAAGGAGAAGTGACCTTTTATGAAATTAGGCATCGTGGGACTGCCCAACGTGGGCAAGTCCACTCTCTTCAACGCCATCACCAACGCCGGGGCCGAAAGCGCCAACTATCCCTTCTGCACCATCGAGCCCAACGTGGGCGTGGTGGCGGTGCCGGACGAGCGGCTGGACAAGCTGGCCGAAATGTACGAGCCGGACAAGAAGACCCCCGCCGTCATCGAGTTCGTGGACATTGCCGGGCTGGTCAAGGGCGCCAGTCAGGGAGCGGGTCTGGGCAACAAGTTTCTGGAGAACATCCGCCGCACCGACGCCATCGTGCACGTGGTGCGCTGCTTTGACGACGAGAATATCATGCACGTGGTGGCAGACGCCTCCCAGAACGTGCCGGTGGATCCGCTGGGCGACATCGAGACCATTGATCTGGAGCTGGTGATGGCGGATCTGGAGATGGTGAACCGCCGGGTGGAAAAGGCGACCAAAGCCGCCAAGGGGGACAAGAAGTTCCTCCGGGAGGCGGACGTGTTCCGGGCGCTGGCGGAGCATCTGGATGCGGGCAAGTCCGCCCGCACCTTCTCCTGCTCCGAGGAGGATGCCGCCCTGCTGGCCACGGCGGATCTTTTGAGCCTTAAGCCCATCATCTACGCTGCCAACATGGACGAGGCCGGCTTTGCAGACTATGAGAACAACGCCTATTACCGCCAGGTGGCGGAGCTGGCCGGGCGGGAGGGCGCCCAGGTGCTGCCCATCTGCGCCAAGCTGGAGCAGGACATCGCCGAGCTGGACGACCCGGAAGAGCGGGCCATGTTCCTGGAGGATCTGGGCATCGAGAAGTCGGGACTGGACAGGCTGATCCAATGCTCCTACGAGCTGCTGGGCCTCATCTCCTTCCTGACCTACGGCAAGGACGAGTGCCGTGCGTGGACCATCCGCAAGGGCACCAAGGCGCCGCAGGCCGCCGGCAAGATCCACAGTGACATCGAGCGGGGCTTCATCCGGGCGGAAACCATCAACTTCTCCGAGATGATCGCCTGCGGCAGCGTAGCGGCAGCCAAGGAAAAGGGTCTGCTGCGCTCCGAGGGTAAGGAGTACGTGGTCAAGGACGGCGACATGATCTATTTCCGCTTCAACGTATAAGGAGAACCTATGAAATTCGAGGCAGTACTGTTTGACATGGACGGCACGCTGCTGGACACCATCGCGGATCTGGGCGGCGCGCTGAACCATACGCTGGAGGAAAACGGCTATCCCCGCCGCAGCCGGGAGGAGATCCGCTCCTTCGTGGGCAACGGCGCCCGGCGCCTCGTGCGCCTTGCCCTGCCGGAGAGCGTGGACGAGGCGGAGGCGGAGCGGGTGCTGAAGCTGTATCAGGCTTACTATCTGGCCCACCCCTGTGTGGAAACCTGTCCCTATCCGGGGATCGCCGATGTGGTGGCGGAGCTTCAGCGCCGGGGCGTGAAGACCGCCATCGTGTCCAACAAGCCCCACGACACCGCCTGTGCGCTGGGCGCGCGGTTTTTCCCCGGCATGCTGACGGTGGGCGACGACGGCGTGCATCCCCGCAAGCCGGCGCCGGACAACGTATACCGGGCGCTGGAGCTGCTGGGCGCCGCGCCGGAGCGCACTGCCTACGTGGGCGACAGCGAGGTGGATCTGGCCACCGGGCGCAACAGCGGCACCACTCCCGTCATCGTGGGCTGGGGCTATCGCCGCGCCGCAGAGCTGCGCCAAAGCGGCGTCCCTCACGTGGTGGAGACCATGGGGGAATTGTTGGAAAACCTGCTGTAAGCCGTTGACAACCAGCCGTTTCCGTGCTATATTTTCATCACACAGGCATTGACGAGGACACGCCGGCAAAAGACGACAGAGAGCTGCTCCACGTGCTGGAAGAGCAGCCGCCCGGACGCCGAATGCGTTACCCCCTCCGAGCCGCTCCCCCAACGGATGGATCCCAGTAGGCGGAGCCGGGCCCTCCCGTTACAGAGGTCACGAGCGGCCCCTTGCAAACGGGGCAAGCAGGGTGGAACCGTGGAATGTATTCGTACATCTCACCCCTGACGTCACATCGGGGGTGGGATGTTTTTTTCACCCCGCAATATGAAAAGGAGATCGTATCATGGCAGAAGAAAACTTTGCGTACAGCTGGGAAAACCCGGAATACCGCAAGACCTACTGGCACACCTGCTCCCACGTGCTGGCGCAGGCGGTGAAGCGCCTGTTTCCCGAGGTGAAGCTGGCCATCGGCCCCAGCATCGACATGGGCTTTTACTACGACATGGACTCCCCCTTCCCCTTCACGCCGGAGATCATGGACAAGATCGAGGCGGAGATGAAGAAGATCTGCAAGGAGAAGCTGCCGCTGGAGCGGTTCGAGCTGCCCCGGCAGGACGCCATCCGCTTCATGGAGGAAAAGGAAGAGCCGTACAAGGTAGAGTTGATCCACGATCTGCCGGAGGACGCCGTCATCAGCTTTTATAAGCAGGGCGAGTTCACCGACCTGTGCGCCGGCCCCCACGTGGACTCCACCGGCCGCATCAAGGGCAACGCGCTGAAGCTGACCGCCTGCAACGCCTCCTATTGGCGGGGCGACGCCAAGCGCCAGACCCTGCAGCGGATCTACGGCGTGGCCTTCCCCAAGAAGGAGCAGCTGGACGAGTACCTGCAGAAACTGGAGGAGGCCAAGCTGCGGGATCACCGCAAGCTGGGCCGCGAGCTGGGTCTTTTCATGACTGACGAGCTGGTGGGCCGCGGCATGCCCATGTTCCTGCCCAAGGGCTACACCGTGTGGCGCATTCTGGAAAACTACATCCGGGACAAGGAGCTCAAAACCGGCTATCAGCACGTGTTGACTCCCTGCGTGGGCACGGTGGAGCTGTACAAGACCTCCGGCCACTGGGATCACTATAAAAACAATATGTTCCCCGCCATGGAGGTGGAGGACGAGATGTACGTCCTGCGCCCCATGAACTGCCCGCACCACATGCGCATTTACGGCGTCGCGTTCCCGAAAAAGGAGCAGCTGGACGATTACCTCAAAAAACTCGAGGAGGCGAAGGCGCGCGACCACCGCAAGCTGGGGC
>JAFTBL010000127.1 GCA_017455225.1 Oscillospiraceae bacterium | reverse complement strand
CCTTTACCCCCAGGGCGGCGAGAAGGTGCTGGTATACCATGTCACCGGAAAGATCATTCCGGAGGGCAAGCTTCCCCTGGACGTGGGCAGCATCGTGATGAACGTCACCTCTCTGGCGACTCTGGCGCATTACTGCCTCACCGGCATGCCGCTGGTGGAGCGCTGCGTCACCGTGGACGGCACCGCCGTCAAAGAGCCTAAAAACGTGATTGCGCCCATCGGCACCGCCAGCCGGGAGGTCATTGAGTTTGCCGGCGGGACGAAGGGACAAATCGGCAAGCTGGTGCAGGGCGGCACCATGATGGGCGTGGCGCAGTATGATCTGGACGCGCCCGTGGCCAAGGGCACCAGCGCACTGCTGGCCTTCGAGCCCAAGGACGCCCGGCCTGCCGAGCCTACGGCCTGCATCCGCTGCGGCGGGTGCATCGACCACTGCCCCATGAATCTGATGCCGGTGGAGTTCGAGCGCGCCTACGAGGCTCGGGACGCGGAAGCGCTGAAGGCGCTGAAGATCAATCTCTGCATCGAGTGCGGCTGCTGCTCCTTCCAGTGCCCGGCGCACCGGCCGCTGGTGCAGGTCAACAAGCTTGCCAAGAGCTTTGTGCGGGAGTATGACGCCCACATGAAGACTTTGAAGAAGGAGGTTTAAAAATGGATAACAATCTCCTTGTCAGTGTTTCACCCCACTACCACAAGCAGGGCGCCACGACCCGGCGGATCATGCTGGATGTGATCATCGCCCTGATGCCGGCGCTGCTGGCCGGCTGCATCATCTTCGGCCTGCGTTCGCTGCTGCTGGCGGCGGTCTCCGCGGCCAACTGTGTGCTGCTGGAATTCCTCTGGGAAAAGCTGATGAAAAAGGAAAGCACCGTTTCGGATCTTTCCGCGGTTGTCACGGGACTGCTCATCGCCTTCAATGTTCCCGCCACCATGCCCATCTGGCAGCTGCTGATCGGCGACTTCATCGCCATCATCATCGTCAAGATGCTCTTCGGCGGCATCGGCTGCAACTTTTTAAACCCCGCGCTGGTGGGCCGCGTGTCCATGATGCTCTCCTTCACCACCAGCATGACCAACTACAATACCCAGGTCTCCGCCATTGACGTGCTGTCCTCCGCCACGCCGCTGTCTGCCATGTCTCAGCTGCGTCTGACCGATATCGGCACGCTGCTGCTTGGCCGCCACGGCGGCATGCTGGGCGAGACGTGTGCGATCGCGCTGCTGATCGGCGGCGTATATCTGTGTGTTCGGGGCGTGATCCGTCCCACCATCCCCCTGTGCTACATGGGAACGGTGCTGGTGTTCACCTTCCTGTTCTCCGGCTTTAACGGCACCGAGGCCATTCTCTCCCTGTTCTCCGGCGGACTGATGCTGGGCGCCATCTTCATGGCGACTGACTATGTCACCAGCCCCATGACCGAAAAGGGAAAGGTGATCTTCGCGGTGGGCTGCGGCTTCATCACCGTTTGCATCCGTCTGTTTGCCAGCTCCGCGGAGGGCGTTTCCTTTGCCATCCTGCTGATGAACCTGGTGGTGCCCTATATCAACGACGGTACCCGTACCAAGCCGTTGGGAGGTGTCAAGGCATGACGGAAAAGAAGAAAAGCGGTCTCTGGCAGGATATGCTCCGGCCCATCGTGGTGCTGGTGGTCATCTGCCTGGTGGCCTCGGGTCTGCTGGGCTTCACCAACGCCAAGACGGCGCCGGTGATCGATGCCAATGAGCTGGCCGCGGCGGCGGAGACGCGCCGCGCGGTCCTGCCCGACGCCGAGGACTTTGAAGAACTGGAAGTCAGCCCCGAACTGGCGGCCAGAGGCGTTACCGGCATTTTCCGGAGCACCAACGGCGTCGGCTGCGTGGTGACGGCCGCCCGCAAGGGCTACGGCGGCGACGTGGTGGTGACCGTGGGCTTTGACGCTGCGGGCACCATCCTCCGGGTGGACGCCAATGTTTCCACCGAGACGCAGGGCGTCGGCAGCAAGGTGGGCGAGCGGACCATTCTGGACCGCTTCACCGGTCTTTCCGGCAATGTGGACGGCGTGGAGCTTCGCTCCGGAGCCACCTATACCAGCCGCGCGGTGCGCGAGGGCGTCAACGCCGCCATTGCCGCCGCCGCTTCGCTGGGATGAGGAGGGGATAATATGAAAAGAAAAATGCAGATCCTTCTCAACGGTATTTTCCGCGAGAACCCTGTTCTGATCCTTATTCTGGGCTGCTGCTCCACGCTGGCCATCTCGGTCACGGTGCTGGGCTCCCTGGGCATGGGCGCGGCCATGACCTTCGTGCTGGTCTGCTCCAACATGGTCATCTCCGCCCTGCGCAACGTGATCCCCGACAAGATCCGCATCCCCTGTTACATCATCGTGATCGCCACCTTCGTGACCCTGGTGGAGATGATCGTCAAGGCCTATTTGCAGACCCTGTATGACGCGCTGGGCATTTTCCTGCCGCTGATCGTGGTCAACTGCATCGTCCTGGGCCGCGCGGAGATGTTCGCCAATAAGAACACCGTTTCCGACAGCCTGTTCGACGGCCTGGGCATGGGCATCGGCTACACGCTGGTGCTGGTGTGCATGGCGGCCGTCCGGGAGCTTTTCGGCGCGGGCAGCCTGCTGGGGCACCAGATCATCCCTGAGGAGTACACCATCCGCATCCTGGCCCAGACACCCGGCGGATTCTTCATGTTCGGATTGATGATGGCTCTTCTGGTTTGGGGCCTTGCCCGCCACGGCAAGAAGTTCAAGCCGGAGATGGGCTGCGGCGAGAAGGGCTGCAGCGGCTGTGCCATGGCGGATAAATGTCCCGGCAGCGAGCAGAAGGAGGCGACGGGCGTATGACAAAGCTTCTCTCGATCATGTTTGTCATGATCTTTACGGAAAACTACGTGCTGGTGCAGTTCCTGGGCATCTGCCCGTTCATGGGCGTTTCCAAGAAGTTTGATTCCTCCATCGGCATGAGCGGCGCCGTCATCTTTGTCATGACGCTGGCCAGCGCGGCCACATGGCTGATCTACCACTATGTCATGATGCCGCTGCATCTGGAATACCTGTCCACCATTATTTTCATTCTGGTCATAGCGGCGCTGGTGCAGTTCGTGGAGATCTTCCTCAAGCGCTATTCCCAGGGCTTGTATCAGGCGCTGGGCGTGTATCTGCCGCTGATCACCACCAACTGCATCGTTTTGGCGGCCACACTGCTGAACATCGACGAGGGCTACACCTTCCTGCAGTCCTGCGTCAACGGCTTCTCCGCCGGCGTGGGCTTTGCCCTGGCGCTGGTGCTGTTCTGCGGCGTGCGCAAGGCGCTGGAAAACGCCAAGCCTCCCAAGAGCTTTGAAGGCCTGCCCATCACCCTGGTGGCCGCGGCGCTGACCAGCCTGACCTTCATGGGCTTCACCGGCATGGCCGAGCGGCTCTTCGGCGGCTGAGGAGGGAGAGAACATGAGCGGAGTATTCAGTGCGATCTGGGTGCTGTGTGCCATCGGCGCGGTGTGCAGTCTGCTGCTGGTGGTGGCATCCAAGTATATGAGCGGTCCCGAGGACGAAAAATTCCCCGCCCTTCGCGCCTGCCTGCCCGGCGCCAACTGCGGCGCCTGCGGCTACGCCGGCTGTGACGGCTACGCCAAGGCGCTGGCCGCCGGTACGGAGGAGAAAACCAACCTGTGCGTTCCCGGCGCCGACGCCGCCGCGGCGGCCATCGCCGAGGTGCTGGGGGTGGAGGCCGAGGACGTCGTTGAGATGCGCGCCTATGTGCGCTGCAACGGCGACTGTGAGAAGTCCAAGCACAAGTATCAGTACGCGGGCATCAACAACTGCTCGGCGGCCAATATCCTCTTCCAGGGCGAGTGGGCCTGCCCCAACAGCTGCCTGGGCTACGGCGACTGTGAGCGTACCTGCCCCTCCGACGCCATCCATGTTTATAACGGCGTGGCCCGGGTAGATCCTGCCAAGTGCACCGGCTGCGGCATGTGCGCGCGCCAGTGCCCCAACCACCTGATCGGCCTTCGCCGTGCGGTGGATCCGGTCATTGTCCGCTGCAGCAACACCCAGAACGGCGCCACGGTCCGCAAGGCCTGTATCAACGGCTGCATCGGCTGCAAGAAGTGCGAAAAGACCTGTGCCCATGACGCGATCCATGTCATTGACAATCTGGCGCACATCGACTACGATAAATGCGTCGGCTGCGGCGAGTGCGTGGGCGTCTGCCCGGTGGGTGTCCTGCAAAAGTTCTGAGCCATCTGTTACCGCCCTGCCCAGCAACCCGGACAGGGCGGTTTTGCATGGGAAAGGAGGCGGCCGGATGGACGGACAGAACAGAAAACGCAAATTCCGCGCCGACCTTCTGCTGATCGCCGCCTTGCTTCTGCTTGCGGGTGTTCTCTATGTCTGGCAGATCACCCGTCGCAGGGCGGGGGCCGTGGCCGCGGTGTATGTAAACGGCATGCGCACCTCCTCCTATCCCCTGGAGCGGGAGACCACTGTGCGCCTTGCGGGGGCGGACGGGGAAGATTACAACCTCCTTGTCATTGAAAACGGCTGCGCCCGGGTGACGGAAGCCAGCTGCCCGGACAAGCTCTGCGTGCACATGCACCCCATCCGATACGCCGGGGAGAGCATCCTCTGCCTGCCTAACCGGGTGGAGATCCGCGTGGAGGGCGACACGGCAAGCGGGGTGGACATTCACTGATATGAAAACGAAAAAGCTGACGACACTCGCGCTGCTTGCCGCTGCGGCCATGATATTGTCCTATATCGAATCCCTGCTGCCCGGCGTGGGGATCCCTGGCGTCAAGCTGGGACTTGCCAATATCGCGGTGATGTTTGCCCTCTACCGGCTTGGCTGGCGGGAAGCCGCGGCCGTGTCCCTGGTGCGGGTGATCGCGGTGACGCTGCTCTTCGGCAGCCTGGCGGCGCTTTTATACAGCGTGGCGGGCGCCCTCTGCAGTCTGGGGGTCATGGCGCTGTTGCGGCGTACGGATCGCTTCTCCTGCGCGGGAGTTAGCGTGGCGGGCGGCGTGGCGCACAATGCCGGGCAGATCATTGCGGCCATGCTGCTGCTCTCCACGCCCGGGCTCATGTATCTGCTGCCGGTGCTGGTGCTCTCCGGGCTGGGAGCCGGGATCCTCACGGGTCTCGCCGCCGCGGTGCTGATAGGGCGGATCCCACAATAAATATAGCAAGACTCCGGATCCCACGGGACCCGGAGTCTTGCTATATACAGATTTTTACTTCTTTTTGGCTTCCGCTTCCAGCAGCGCTTCGATCCGCGCCCGATCCCGGGGAGAGAGCTCCTCGGTCTTTCCGGCGAAGAAGTCCTCGATCACGCCCAGGTGGACGCCGGTCTTGTAGCAGACTTTATAATCGATCAGGCCCAGCCGCTGTTTCAGCTCTCGCATTTCCTGATTATCCATGGGTTCCTCCTTTTCTTATTCGCGCATCCGGCAGAGGGGGGTTATTCCACCTCAATCTGCTTTATGTTCATCTCGTTTCCCTGCTGCAGCCAGGTGTTGCCGCCGCCGCAGTAAGGGCAGGTCTTGCCGTACTGCACCGTGGGATAGGTCTTCCGGCAGTCGTCGCACCAGGTGACGGCGGGGATGGTCTCGCACAGGAGCTTTGTGCCGTTGAACAGGGGGAACTTCTTCGTATACCAGTCCCAGTAGCTGTACAGATAGGAAGGAACGATCCCGGAGACCTCTCCGAACTCCAACGTGACCGAGTGGAGCTTTTTCACCTGATTCTCCTCGGCGATCCGGCTGACCTCCCGGACCACGTAATTCACCAGACCCAGCTCATGCATGGTCGGCGCTCTTCGATGCTTTTTTGCGCAGGATCCGTACGCTCCGTTTGGCGGCATAGGCGCCGATGGCCTTGAATTTGTCCTCGGCGGGGATCATCTTCGAGTACTCGTCGCCCATGCTGCGCACCAGGTGGATCGCGTCGAATTTGCACTGCACCGTGCACATGCCGCAGCCGAGACATTTGTTCGTGTCCACCACGCTCCGGCCGCAGCTCAGGCAGCGGGAGGCCTCGGACTTGATCTGCTCCTCGGTGAAGACCAGCCGCTCGTCGCGCATGGTGCGGACCTTGGCCGGATCCACGCCCTTGACGGCACGGGCGGGCTTCTTGTAGGCGTCCACGGGGAGAACGAT
>JAFTBL010000126.1 GCA_017455225.1 Oscillospiraceae bacterium | reverse complement strand
CTCTTCTTGACGGGCTCGGCGGCTTCGCTCTCCGCCAACAGCTGATCCGCCATTTCCTCCAGCTGCTTCTCGTTGAATTCCTCACTCATGGCGCTTTCCTCCGTATCCCTTCGTTTTTTTGAATTTATCTGCCGCGGCGAGAAGCGGGTCGATCCCGCTGTCGCCGCGCTTTTCCGCTTCCTCCCGGATCACCGCCGCGTACTCCCGCAGTGCCTGCGGCGCGTTGGCGGTGGATTCCGGCATTTGCAGCAGAGCGGTCAGATGCCCCATCTCCGCCGCGGTCAGCTCCTGCCCCAAAAGGGCCATGCTCTGGGCCGGTGCGGCGGCCCGGTGAGCCAGCAGCAGCCGGTACACGCGCTGCAGCAGGGGGGAGGAGAAGTCCTCCGCCGCCGGCGCGTCGGCGGCAAACAGCGCCGGATCCTGCACCAGCAGCCGGATCACACCCTCCTCCGCCATGGCGCTGCGCAGGTTTTCGTAGCGCATGCCCCGTTCCTTGGGCTGCAGCACGGCGGATACGTTCAGCTCCTGCCGCTCCTGCTTGCGCCGGGCCGCGGCGGCCTTTTTCCGGCCCAGCCGCTCCACCTCCAGCCGCAGCGCCTCCGGCGTCAGACCGGCGGCCTCGGCGGCGCGGACGGTGTAGATCTCCCGCTCCACGGCGTTGGTGAGCCCTGCCAGCTCGCCGCTGACCTCGGCGGCGTAGGCGATGCGCCCCTTGTCGTCGGTCAGGTCGTACTTTCCCGCGATCTGGCTGATGCGGAACTCGGTGCCTCCGGCGCTGCCGGAGAGCAGATGCTCAAAGGCGTCCGCCCCGTGGGCCTTGATGAAATCGTCGGCATCCTGCTTCTGGGGCTTGCCGTCCACCATGCGGTTGGGCAGCCGCAGCACCTTCACGGTGAACTCCGTGTTGTTCAGCAGCTCCAGCGCCCGCGCCGTAGCCTGCTGGCCGGCGTTGTCGTTGTCGTAGCAGAGCACCAGCTCCTTGGTATAACGGCTCAAAAGGCGCAGCTGCTCCGGCGTCAGCGCCGTGCCCATGGTGGCCACCGCGTTGTCAAAGCCCGCCTGATGCAGCGTGACCACGTCCAGGTTGCCCTCGCAGAGAATGATGTTGGGGCGCTTGGTCTTCTTGGCCAGATTCAGCGCGTACAGCGTGCGGCGCTTGCTGTAGACCGGGGTTTCCGGCGAGTTGAGGTATTTGGGCTCGGACTTGTCCAGCACACGGCTGCCGAAGCCCACCACGTCGCCCCGCACGTCGATCACCGGCAGGATCAGCCGGTTGCGGAACTTGTCGTACAGTCCGCCCTTGCGGTTGTCCACCACCAGACCCGCCTGCAAAAGCTCCGCCTTGGTGTAGCCCCGGCGCGTCATCTCCCGCAGCAGGGAATCCCATGCGTCCGGCGCGGCGCCCATGCCGAAGCGCACCGCCACGTTCCGCCGGATCTGCCGCTTTTCCAGATATGCCTGCACCGCCGCGCCCTCCGGCGATTGCAGCAGGTCGTAGTAATACCGGGCGGCCTCCTTGTTCAGCTCCAGCAGCCGCCGGCGCAGCCGCTCGGCGCCCTCGTCGCCGCCCTCGTCCGGCACGGTCATATTGACCCGCTTGGCCAGAAACCGCACCGCGTCGGGGTAAGAAAGGTTCTCGATCTCCATCACGAAGTTGATGACGCCGCCGCCCTTGTGACAGCCGAAGCAGTGGTAGAACTGCTTGTCCGGCAGCACGTGGAAGGAGGGCGTTTTTTCGTTGTGGAAGGGGCAGCAGCCCCAATAGCTGCCCGCCTTGGCAGTCAGCGACACGTAGCCGCCCACCACGTCCACGATGTCCGTGCGGGCCGTCAGCTCGTCCAAAAAGCTCTGGGGAAATGCCATGATCGTCCTCCTCCTTTCGAGTCAGCTCTATCTATACAGGATCGAATGGGCGTTTTTTGCCCCATCGTTTGACCCCTTCTATTTTACTATACCAAAAAACTTTCCGTTTTCCTCTTTTTTTGCAAAAATTTTTTTCAAAAAAACGGACGGAGCCGATGCTCGACCCCGTCCGACGGCTTTTGCCGGTATGCCTTATGCCCGCCGCAGCAGGTTTTCCCCGGCGCGGTAGATGTCGCCCGCCCCCACGGTGAGGATCAGATCGCCGGGTCGGGCCAGACCGGCCAGCGTGTCGGTGACCCGATCCAGACTGGAGCAGTACACGGCGCCGGGGATCTCCCGGGCCAGATCCTGGGAGGAGATGCCGATGTCGTTTTGCTCCCGGGCGGCGTAGATCTCCGCCAGCACCGTCACGTCCGGCAGGCGCAGCTCCTCCACGAAGCGGTCGAACAGCGCCTTGGTGCGGGAATAGGTGTGGGGCTGGAAGGCGCACAGGATGCGCTCGTGGGGCAGACCGCGAGCCATGGTCAGCAGCGCGTGGAGCTCGTCGGGGTGATGGGCGTAGTCGTCGTAGACCTTGGCGCCGTGGAACTCGCCCTTGTACTCAAACCGCCGTCCCGCGCCCCGGAACGCCGCCAGACCCTGCTCCACCGCCCGGCCGTCGATGCCCAGAAGATAAGCGCCGCAGGCCGCCGCCAGCGCATTGGCTACGTTGTGGGCGCCGCCCACCTGCAGGCAAACGTGGGCGTACCGCTTGCAGCGGATCACCAAGTCAAAGGCGGGCATTCCGTCGAAAAACGCCACT
>JAFTBL010000125.1 GCA_017455225.1 Oscillospiraceae bacterium | reverse complement strand
GTGCCCAGCCATCAGATCGTTTCCCGGGGGATCGCCATGGTGCCGGAGGGACGCCGTGTGTTCTCCCAGATGACGGTGCAGGAGAATCTGGACATGGGCGCCTATGCCCGCAAGGGAAACCTGACCGAGTCGCTGGAGCGGGTGTATGAGCAATTCCCCCGCCTGAAGGAGCGCCGCCGCCAGATCGCGGGCACGCGTTCCGGCGGCGAGCAGCCGATGCTGGCCAGGGGCCGGGCGCTGATGAGCGAGCCGAAGCTGCTGATGATGGACGAGCCCAGCATGGGGCTTGCGCCCATTCTGGTGGAGCAGATCTTCGCCATCATCCAGAATCTGCACAAGGCGGGCACCACCATTTTGCTGGTGGAGCAGAACGCTCAGGCGGCTCTTTCCGTGGCAGACCGCGGCTACGTGCTGGAAACCGGCAAGATCGTCACCTCCGGCACCGGCTCGGAGCTGCTTGCCTCCGCCGCCATCAAAAAAGCGTATCTGGGCGGCTGATCCGATCAACACAGAACGGGACTCCGGCAGTTTTTTGCCGGAGCCCCGTTTTCTTTTTGTGCAGCCGCTTCTAAAACGTGTCCCCGTCACATATCCATAAAGCAACAAGCTGTGAGTTCGGAGGGGACGATATGAATCAGACCGCATCCATCTATTCTGAAATGGCTGCGCGCACGCGCAACAGCATTTATATCGGCGTGGTGGGGCCGGTGCGCACGGGAAAATCCACCTTCATCAAGCGCTTTATGGAAACGCAGGTGCTGCCCAATATGGAGGACGTCTATCGCCGTGACCGCGCCAAGGACGAGCTGCCGCAGAGCGGCTCCGGCCGCACCATCATGACGGCGGAGCCCAAATTCGTTCCCGAGGAGGCGGTGGAGGTACGGCTGGAGGACGGCGTCAAATGCTCTGTCCGGCTGATCGACTGCGTGGGCTATATGGTGCCCGGCGCGGTGGGACAGTACGAGGACATGGCGCCCCGCATGGTGACCACGCCGTGGTTCGACCACGAGATCCCCATGACGGAGGCGGCGGAGATCGGCACCCGCAAGGTGATCCGCGACCACTCCACCGTGGGCGTGGTCATCACCACCGACGGCTCGGTGACGGAGATCCCCCGGGAGGACTACCGCGAGGCGGAGGAGCGGGTCATCCGCGAGCTGCAGGAGCTGGGAAAGCCCTTCGTGGTGCTGCTGAATTCCCGCACGCCGGAGAGCGCCGAGGCCCGGGCCGCCGCCGGTGAGATCGAGGAGCGCCACGGCGTGCGGTGCATCCCTGTCAACTGTCTGGAGCTGGGGGAGGAGGACGTGCGGCGGCTGATCTGCGAGCTGCTGTATGAATTCCCGCTGCAGGAGCTGGATCTGTTCCTGCCCTCGTGGATCGACGCCCTGCCGTCAGATCACCCCGTCCGCAGCGCCATCTATCAGGCCGTCCGCGCCCAGACAAGGCAACTGGATCATATCCGGCAGCTGGAGGGTGTGCTGCGGTCGCTGGAGCAGGCGGAGGAGGTCTCCGGCGCCCGCATCCGCGATCTGGATCTGGGCACCGGCGTGGCGGTGGCAGAGCTGGAGGCGCCGAGAGCCCTGTTCTACCGCACCGTCAGCGAGCGCTCCGGACTGCAGTTGGCGGACGACGGCGATTTGATGAAGCAGCTGACTGAGCTGGCGCAGGCGAAAAAGGAGTATGATAAGGTGGCGCAGGCGCTCTCCGCCGCCCGGGAAACCGGCTACGGCATCGTGATGCCCAGCGTGGAGGAGCTGGATCTGGACGATCCGGAGATCGTGCGGCAGGGGGGACGCTACGGCGTGCGGATGCGGGCCACCGCACCGTCCATCCACATGATCCGTGCCGACGTGGAAACCACCGTGTCGCCCATTGTGGGCAACGAAAAGCAGTCAGAGGACATGGTGAACTATCTGCTGCAGGAGTTTGAGGGCGACACCAGCAAGATCTGGCAGTCCAACATTTTCGGCCGCAGCTTCAACGAGATCGTGGGAGAGGATCTGCAGGCCAAGCTGAAGCGCATGCCCCAGGATTCCAGAGAAAAGCTGCGTGAGGCACTGGAGCGCATCATCAACGAGGGCAGCGGAGGCCTGATCTGCATTATACTGTAAAGTATATTTACTTTACAGTAATACGAAAAACGGCGGATGGAACAGACCGCCGTTTTTCTGTTGCACTTCCGCGGCTCCCGTGGTAAAATGATGCAAAAGGGGGGAAGTGCGATGCTGTTAGCGATCGATATCGGCAATTCCAACACGTCCGTGGGCCTGTTTGACACGGACAGGACGCTGCGGTTCCTCGCCACGGTGGAGACCGACCGGGGCAAGACAGCGGATCAGATCAGCATAGATCTGATGAATATATTCGCGCTTTATCACTACGACGTGGCGGACGTGACCGGCGCCATTTTCTCCAGCGTCGTGCCGCCCATGAATTTTATGATGTCCAAGGCGCTGACCCGTCTCCTGGGCAAGGCGCCCATGGAGGTGGGGCCCGGCATCCGCACGGGGCTCAACATCCACATGGAGTTTCACAACCAGTTGGGCGCCGATATTGTGAGCAACGCAGTGGCGGCGCTGGTGAAGTATCCGGCGCCCATCATCCTCATCGACATGGGCACCGCCACGACCATCTCGTATATTTCGGAGAAGCGGATCTACGAGGGCGGGCTGATGTTCCCGGGCGTCTATCTGTCGCTGGGCGCCCTGTCCGAGCGCACGGCGCAGCTGCCGGACATCCTGCTGGAGCATCCGAAAAACCTGATCGGCAAGAACACCGAGGATTGTATGAAAAACGGCATCGTCTACGGCACGGCCGGCATGCTGGACGGGATCATTGACCGCATCTGCGACACGCTGGACGGCGCCGAACCCACCGTCATTGCCACCGGCACCCCGGCGCCGGTGATCGTGCGCCACTGCCGCCACAAGGTGATCTACGACAAGTATCTGCTGATGGAGGGCCTGTGGGAGATATATCAGCGAAACAAATAAGAATGTAAAAACCCCGGCTTTTCCAATCGGAAAAGCCGGGGTTTTACTTTTTTCAAAGCTCCTCGCGCGTTTTTTTTCGACGCAGTCCGTAGAGGAGGATCCCCAGCGCCAGCAGACACTCCACCGCCACGGCGATAACGGTGCCCTCCACGCCGAAGCCGGTGTCGTAAAACACACTGTCGGCGGCGCTTTCCAGATGCAGGAGGGAGTCCTTGGACACCAGCCCGGAGTTGGGCAGACCGAACAGGATGTTCTGGGTGAAGTTCCACAGGGTGTGCACGGTGATGCACAGCCAGAGACTGTCCAGATAGTACATGGCAAGGCTCGTGGCCACGCCGAACAGCACGATGTCCGCAATGGCCAGCACGGTCACGCCGGGGTTGCCCAGATGCAGGGCGCCGAAGAACAGGGAGTTCAGTATGACGGCCGGCCATACGCCGTAGCGCTCTCGCAGGGCGCCCATCATGTAGCCCCGGGTCAGCAGCTCCTCCGCGCCGGACTGGATCAGCACCACCGCCAGCGCCAGCAGCAGATAGAGGGGGTCGAAGCCGTCATAGTAGAAGCTGACGTCCTTGTGGAGCCATGCCAGCAGGATGCACACGCCGTTGGTGGCGATGCCCAGTATCGCGCCCAGCAGCAGCAGGCGCACCGTATTGCCCCGGTTGCCGCCCCGGCTTGCATGGCCGAAGCTGCGGAACAGATCCTTTTCCGCAAGGCCGCAGTACAGCAGCACGACGAAATCGATGCCGATGAAGGGCAGATAGTTCTCCACCAGGAAATAAACGGCGTCGCTCATGGGCGTCGTGTGCTCCAGAACGAAGGAGAGGATGCCGCCCAGGAGCTCTCCCAGAAGCATCATAAGAAGGCCGAACAGCAGTACAATCACAAAAAAGTGCTGCCACTTCTTCTTCGCCGGCTTCTGAGCGCCGTCGAGGATCTCAGGCGTGTTCATGCTCATTTGGCCAGGATCTTCTTCAGATGGCAGAAGCGGGGCAGGGAGTCCACCTTTACCAGCTCCGGCTCGCCCTGAATGAGAGGCAGGGCGTATTCCACGAACTCATGGGTCACGCCGTTGCCGGCGGCGTTGATCCACGTGTCAGGCAGCTTCTTTTCCGCGTTGGCCACTTCGGTCAGCGGCAGCAGCTTGGTGCGGCAAGCATACTTGCCGTCCACGGTGGTGCGCTCAAAGCCGATCATCTTGTCGGTGATGCCGTTCACGGCGTTCTCCACAGCAGCCTTGCCCGCCATGAAGGACTCCTCGATATCGGTGTTGGAGGCAAGATGCGCGCCACAGCGCTGCAGCAGGTTCAGCTCGATACCGCGCACCTTGGCGCCGGTCTCCTTTTTCAGCGTCTGGGCAAGGATCGCGGCCAGACCGCCCAGTTGGGCATGGCCAAAGCCGTCGTTGGCGGCCACCTTTGCCTCGGACACGAAGCTGCCGTCGGCGTAGTGGATGCCCTCGGACACGGCCACGATGCAGTTGCCCTTTTCCTCGTAGATCTTCTTCACGTCCGCCACGAACTGCGCCATGTCAAAGTCGCGCTCCGGCACGTAGATCAGGTCGGGGCCGGCGCCGTATTCACCGGCCAGCGCGGCGGCGGCGGTCAGCCAGCCGGCGTGACGGCCCATGATCTCCATCACCACGATCATACCGGTATCGTACACGCGGGCATCCTGATAGACTTCCATCATGGAGGTGGCGATGTACTTGGCGGCGGAGCCGTAGCCGGGGCAGTGGTCGGTGCCGTACAGGTCGTTGTCGATGGTTTTGGGCACGCCCATCACGCGGCAGGGATAGTCATGGGCCATCAGGTACTTGGAGATCTTGTTGCAGGTGTCCATGGAGTCGTTGCCGCCGTTGTAGAAGAAG
>JAFTBL010000124.1 GCA_017455225.1 Oscillospiraceae bacterium | reverse complement strand
TTTTCTTGGCAGGGGCAGAAAGATTCGAACTCTCGACACGCGGTTTTGGAGACCGCTGCTCTACCAGCTGAGCTATACCCCTATATTCTCTTATCGTCACGCGTCCGGCAAGTCCGGCGCGGAATAGGTGGTGGGCCTTCGGGGACTCGAACCCGGGACCGGACGGTTATGAGCCGTCTGCTCTGACCAACTGAGCTAAAGGCCCATAAGTCGCTCCCGTCGGCGCTGTGCTATTATATCGCAGTTCCGGGAAAATAGCAAGCCCTAATTTTCTTTTCCGGTCTGCCTCGGCGTTTTCATGGTTGCAAAGGCGCCGGGAGCATGCTATAATTTAACGGCAAGCATGCCGGTGCCGCGCGCTCGCGCCCGCCGGCCGAATACCCCTTCCTTGACACTTTATTGATAAAGGAGAACGAAGCCATGTACTGTCCCAAGATCGAAAAGGTCACCGCCCGCGAGATCATCGACTCCCGCGGCAACCCCACCGTAGAGGCTGACGTCCTGCTGGACGACGGCACCGTCGGCACCGGCGCGGCCCCCAGCGGCGCTTCCACCGGTGAGTTTGAGGCGCTGGAGCTGCGCGACGGCGACAAGAGCCGTTTCGGCGGCAAGGGCGTTTCCAAGGCTGTGGAAAACGTCAACACCACCATCAACGCCGCTCTGTGCGGCATGGACGCCTATGACATCTACGCCATCGACCGCGCCATGATCGAGGCCGACGGCACGGACGACAAGTCCAAGCTGGGCGCCAACGCCATTCTGGCGGTGTCCATTGCCTGCGCCCGCGCGGCGGCCAATTCTCTGGACATCCCCCTGTACCGCTATCTGGGCGGTCAGAACGGCAACAAGCTGCCCGTGCCCATGATGAACATCCTCAACGGCGGCGCCCACGCCACCAACACCGTTGACACGCAGGAGTTCATGATCATGCCCGCCGGCGCCCCCACCTTCCGTGAGGGTCTGCGCTGGTGCACCGAGGTGTTCCACGCCCTGCAGAGCCTGCTGAAGTCCGAGGGTCTGGCCACCTCCGTGGGTGACGAGGGCGGCTTCGCCCCCAACCTGAAGGACGATGACGAGACGCTGGGCTACATCGTCAAGGCCATCGAGAAGGCGGGCTACGTGCCCGGCAAGGACTTCGTTCTGGCCATGGACGCCGCCGCCTCCGAGTGGAAGGGCGGCAAGAAGGGCGAATATCGCCAGCCCAAGAGCGGCAAGACGTTCACCTCCAAGGAGCTGGTGGATCACTGGGCCGGTCTGGTGGAGAAGTACCCCATCATCTCCATTGAGGACGGTCTGGACGAGGAGGACTGGGAAGGCTGGCAGTACATGACCGAGAAGCTGGGCGGCAAGCTGCAGCTGGTGGGCGACGACCTGTTCGTGACCAACACCAAGCGGCTGAGCAAGGGCATCCAGCTGGGCGCCGGCAACTCCATCCTCATCAAGCTCAATCAGATCGGCTCCGTGTCCGAGACGCTGGACGCCATCAAGATGGCCCACAAGGCCGGCTACACCGCCATCGTGTCCCACCGCTCCGGCGAGACCGAGGACACCACCATCGCCGATCTGGCCGTGGCGCTCAACGCCGGCCAGATCAAGACCGGCGCCCCCAGCCGCAGCGAGCGCGTTGCCAAGTACAACCGCCTCCTCCGCATCGAGGACGAGCTGGGCAAGGCCGCCGTTTATGCCGGCTACGGCGCCTTCAACGTCAAGCGCTGACCCGTCTCCCAAGCACGAAAAACACCCGGACGCACCGCCGTCCGGGTGTTTTTTTGTCCCGGCGCAACATTTTTGCGGAATTGTACCGCTGACCGCTTGCGGTCTGGCGCAAAACTGTGTTATACTATAGTATCTGTGATTGTCGGCATTTTTGCAGGAGGGACGCGGTATGGCACAGGAAAACGGCTGGATGCGCCGGATACGCTCCATGGCGCGCCGCGGCGCGCTGCCCCACGCTGTGATCCTCTCCGGCCCCGGCAGCGACGGTGAGGCCGCCCGGTTCCTCTGCGCCGCCATGCTCTGCACCGGGCAGGACAAGCCCTGTATGCAGTGTCCCGCCTGCCGCAAGGTGCTCTCCGGCATCCACCCGGACGTGCGCGTGGCGGAGGACGCCGAGCATAAGGAGCTGCCCATGGAGCTGGTGCGCCAGCTGCGGCAGGACGCCTATATCCGCCCCAACGAGGGCGCGCGCAAGATCTTCGTCTTTCCGGACAGCGCCTGCCTCAACGAGCGGGATCAGAACGTGCTGCTGAAGATCGTGGAGGAGGGGCCGCCCTACGCCGCCTTCGTGTTCTGCGCCGTCACCGCCGCCTCGCTGCTGCCCACCGTCCGCTCCCGCTGCGTGGAGCTCAAGCTGCACGAGGAATCGGAGGACGCCCCGCCGGACGAGGGCGCGCTGGCGCTGTGCCGCGTGCTGTGCAGTGCCGACAGGTCGGCCGTGGCGGCGCATCTGGTGGGTCTGGAGTCAAAGCGCATCAAGCGCGAGCAGCTGCAGCAGCTCCTGCGGGGCGCGTGGCAGGTCTGCGCCTCGGCGCTGCTGCAAAGCGCGGGCGCTGTGCCCGCCGCCGGCGAAGCCGGAAAGACCGCGGCGCTGCTGTGCCGGTCGCTGCCGCCCGCCGCGCTGCAAAAGCTGACGGACGTACTGCGCCGCTATGCCGACGAATGCGACTATAATGTTGGCCCGGGCCACGTGCTGGGCGCGCTGCTGGCCGATTGGGAGCAGCTGACAGAGAAAGGATAAGGATACGCTATGGCAACCGTTATTTCCGTCCGTTTCCGCAACGGGCCGAAAACCTACTATTTCGATCCCCGGGAGCTGCAGATCTCCACAGGGGACGACGTCATTGTGGAAACCGCGCAGGGGCTGGAGTTCGCCTCCTGCGCCCAGGGCAGCCACACGGTGGACGATTCCGCCGTGGTGTCGCCGCTGCGCCCGGTGGTGCGCGTGGCCACCGAGAACGACCGCCGCACCGACGCGCTGAACCACGAAAAGGAGAAGGAGGCCTTCGCCGTCTGCGAAAAGAAGATCCTCGCCCACAAGCTGGATATGAAGCTGGTGCGGGTGGAAAGCAGCTTTGACGGCAGCAAGCTCCTGTTCTTCTTCACCGCCGACGGGCGCGTGGATTTCCGGGAGCTGGTGAAGGATCTGGCCGGCGTGTTTCGCAGCCGTATCGAGCTGCGGCAGATCGGCGTGCGGGACGAGGCGAAGATGCTGGGCGGTCTGGGCATCTGCGGGCGCCCCTTCTGCTGCGCCGAGTATATGGACGATTTCGTGCCCGTGTCCATCAAGATGGCCAAGACCCAGAATCTGAGCCTGAACCCCACCAAGATCTCCGGCACCTGCGGGCGGCTGATGTGCTGTCTGAAATACGAGCAGGACGCCTACGAGGACGCGCT
>JAFTBL010000123.1 GCA_017455225.1 Oscillospiraceae bacterium | reverse complement strand
ATCCTCAAAGCTCCACGGAAAAGTCCGGCTCGATCTTCTTCCCGGCGGCCACAGCCTGCTGCAGCACCTCGTCAAAGCGGTCGTCCGCGGCCTCCAGTGTGAATTTCTGCATCATGAAGTTGACGCGGACGCTGTCCACGCCCTCCAGCTTGCTGATGGCCTCCTCCACCTTGGCGGCGCAGTTGGCGCAGTCGATCTCGCAGTTGAACTTCTTTTTCATGGCTCTCCGTTCCTTTCCCGTTATTCTTCGATATGCTCCTTGCCCATGGCAATGATGGTCTTCACGTGGTCGTCCGCCAGATAGTAGATCATCTGCTTCCCCTCCCGGCGGGAGCGGATCAGCCGCGCTGTTTTCAGCAGCTTCAGCTGGTGGGACACCGCCGACTGGTTCATCTCCAGGTCGGCGCAGATCTCCGTCACGTTCTTCTCTCCGCCGAACAGGTCGTACAGGATCTTGATGCGCGTGGAGTCCCCGAACACCTTGAACAGCTCCGCCAGATCGCTCAGCTCATCCTCCGCCACGTTGGCGATCAGATGGTTGATGGCGTCGCCGTCGTACACCACGTTGCGCTCCTCCATGCGATCCCCTCCTCTCGCACGCATGATGATTTTTCGTTCATATGAATATATTATCATATGTTCTCCATTTGTCAATAGGGTACGCAAACTTTTTTCGACCGGTTTACATAAAAACAAGGGCCTCCGCGAACGGAGGCCCTTGTTCCCTGTTTGAGCCCTTACCTCAGCGACGGGGGGTACACGCCCTTGTCGTGCAGAGCCTTCAGCTCGTCCGCCACCGCCTGACGGTCCTCGTGGTAGGTCATGCCGAACCAGCGGTCGGCGCTGTGGAGCACCGACACGGACAGCCGCCCGGCGGCGATCAGATCGCCCACCATGTTGGGCAGCAGGCACTCGGCCTTGACGTTGTCGCCGGCGGTGCGCAAAAAGGCGTTGAAATACGACTCCAGCTCGTCGAAAATGGCGGGGGTGAAGCCCCAGAAGTTCATGGACACCACCGTGTCCGGCGCCAGAGGCACCCGACCCTCCGCCACGTCGGCGATGGAGCCGTCCTCAAAAAGCTGGATCTTCAGCGTTTCCCGGATGCCGGTCAGCTCGCCGTTTTCCACCTTGCACACGCCCCGGGACACCGTGCCGTTGAGGGACACCGTGTTCTTGAGCAGATACCCCACCATGGTGGCCTTGCCGGTCTTGGGCAGGCGGCACAGCTCCTCATAGATGGTGCGATAGGCGTCCACGCCGTAATAGTCGTCGGCGTTGATGACGCAGAACGGCTCGCTGACGACCTCCCGGGCGCACAGCACCGCGTGGACGGTACCGAAGGGCTTGGTGCGCCCGGCGGGGATGGGGTAAAAGTCGGGCACGCTGGTAAAGTCCTGATAGGCGTAGCAGACCTCCACCGGCTGGCCGTCGTTGGTGCGCCAGCCGGCCACCCGGTCGCCGCACAGGCGGCCCACCAGCTCGCGGATCTCGGGCTTGATGATGAACACTACCTTGGTAAAGCCGGCACGGATGGCGTCATAGATGGAATACTCCATCAAAATCTCGCCGTTGGGGCCCACGCCGTCCACCTGCTTATTGCCGCCGTAGCGGGAGCCCAGCCCCGCCGCCATGATCACAAGCGCTGCTTTCATTTTTTCCTGATTCTCCTTCTCTCCGGCCGCAGCCGGTCTTTGCACCTGCAGTATAGCACACTTTGTCCCCCTGTTCAACCACCTTTCCCGGCAGAAGGGGCAAACGTCGAAAAAAGCGGACGGCCGCGCATTTTATGCTGGATTTTACGGCGCAACAGGTATATAATATGGAGTTGACACGGCACGATCCCGCGCCCCGCCGGGGCGCAGTGTATCTAAGGAGCAGTTTATGAGTCGATTGGAAGATAATCACCGTCATGCCGCCCGGGAGGGCGCGCCCACCGGAGCGGACTGGTTCGGCATCGGCGCCATGGGGGCGCTGCTGGTGTGCAGTCTGATCCTGTTTGCCAGAGTGATGGCCACCGGCATGCTGTCAAACAGCACGCTGGGGCTGATCATGGTGGCGCTGCTGGTTCTGGCGGCCGTCAGCGTATTCGTGCTGCTGCCGGTGCGGCGCAGCAAGCTGGGCAAGGTGCTGGGCGGCGCGGTGGCGCTGCTGCTATGCGTGGCCATGCTGTGGGGCGTCGGCGCGGCGGGCAGCCTGCAAAGCGCCCTGAGCCGCATCAGCGGCCGCACGGTGAAAAGCGATATCATCGCCGTCATCGTCACGGCGGACGACCCGGCCCAGGAGCTGGCGGACACCGAGGGTTACACCTTCGGCTACGCCGCCGAGCTGGACCGGGAGAACACCGACACGCTGATGGAGCACATCAAGGCCGAGCTGCAGGACGTGAAGGACGCCTCCTTCGACGACATCTTCCGTCTGGCGGACGCCCTGTACGACGATGAGGTGGACGCCATCATCCTCAACAAGGGGTATCTGACGCTGCTGGAGAGCAACGAGGATTACGCTGATTTCTCCCGCCAGACCAAGATCATCTACGAGCACGAGATCACCCGGGAGATCGTCATCGACACCAACCGGGAGGACGTGACCCGCAAGCCCTTCGTGGTGTTCTGCAACGGCATCGACGCCCGCAACAGCAACCTCTCCGTCAACAGCAACAGCGACGTGAACATTCTGGCGGTGATCAATCCCCGCACCCATCAGATCCTGCTGATCAACACGCCCCGCGACTACTACGTGCCCCTGCACATGAACGGGAAGATGGACAAGCTGACCCACGCCGGCGTCTACGGCATTGAGGAGAGCATGGGCACGCTGGCAGATCTTTACAACGTAGAGATCCCCTACTACGTGCGCCTCAACTTCTTCGGTCTGGTGGACATCGTGGACGCGCTGGGCGGCGTGGACGTGAACTCTCCCATGGCCTTCACCACCAACACCATGGAGATCCCCAACGAGTACGGCTATCTGGTGGACGGCATCGCCTACTCCTTCCCGGAGGGGCCGGTGCATCTGACCGGGCGGGAGGCGCTGGCCTTCTCCCGGGAGCGCTACGCCTTCCGGGACGGCGATATGCAGCGCGGCCGCAACCAGATGGAGGTCATCCGGGGCATCGTGAACAAGGCGATCTCCCCCGCCATCCTGTCCCGCTATCAGGACGTGCTCAACGCGGTGGCGGACGCCTTTATTACCAATCTGACCTATGAGGAGATCGCTGCGCTGGTGCAGATGCAGCAAAAGGACATGCAGGGCTGGAACGTGACCACCTACGCCGTAGGTATGGGCGACGGCAACACCATGCAGCCCACCTACAGCGCCGGTGTGGCATGGGTCATGCCGCCGGACTACGAGACGGTAAACACCGCCCGGGATCTCATCCAGCAGGTGCTCAACGGCGAAACGCCGCAGGTGCCTGCCCAGTGAGCCGCGATCAATCCCACGTACACAAGGAGGACCCACTGTGTCTACGTCCCAAAAGCTGACGGGCCATTTTTTGGCGCTGTTCACCGTGATCGTGTGGGGCAGCTGCTACGTGCTGACCAAGGAGATGCTCTCCGTTTTCACCGCCTCCCAGGTCGTTCCCATCCGCATGGTGCTGGCCTACGTGACGCTGTGGATCCTGCGCCCCAAGACGCTGAAGGTGTCGTGGCGGGAGGAGCTGCAGTTCCTGCTGGTGGGTCTCACCGGCGGCAGCGTGTACTTCTTCGTGCAGAATCAGGCGCTCAACTACTCCTACGCCGCCACCGTCAGCATCATCGTGTCCCTGTCCCCCATCTTCACGCTGCTGCTGGCGCACCTGTTCAGCCGCACGGGCGAGCGGCTGGGCCGCATGGTCTGGGTCGGCTCGGCGGTGGCCATCGTGGGCGTGGTGCTGGTGGTGCTCAACGGCAGTCTGAAC
This sequence comes from Oscillospiraceae bacterium, assembly GCA_017455225.1. The sequence goes on along the minus strand of JAFTBL010000123.1, from coordinate 3,466 downwards.
CTGCACCTGCGCCCGCTGGGCGACCTGCTGGCGCTGGGCGCGGCCATTTTGTGGTCGGTCTACACGCTGTTGGTCAAGTCCCTTTCGGAAAAGTACGACAGCTTTCTGGTCACCCGGCGCACCATGCTCTGGTCGTTCCTCACCGCCGTGCCCATCATGCTGCTGACCGACGGCATGCCGGAGCTTGCGCCCCTGTTCACCCACACCAACGTGCTTTTGAGCTGGATCTTTTTGAGCGTGCTGGGCAACGCGGTGTGCTTCGCCGTGTGGAACGTGGCCATCAAGCGGCTGGGCATGGTGGTCACCAGCAACTATATGTACCTCTCCCCCTTCGTCACGCTGCTGGTGGGCTGGCTGGTGCTGCAGGAGGGCATCACGTGGATGGGGCTCGCCGGCGCGGTGCTGATCACGCTGGGACTGGTGCTGGCGGATCGAAAATAGCAGTATATACGCAACACGCGGGGCTGACCGTTGGGTCAGCCCCGCGTCAGCTTGTCAAAAAAGCCTCGCAGAGTTCCGCCGCCGCAGCGGTGGAAGATATTTTCATCGTGATTTCTGACGACATGCGCGTCAGAAATCACACCTCTCAGACTACGGAGTGTGCGAATTGTCCGCCAAAGGCGGACAAAGTGTGCTCGGAGTAGGCTGCAAGCCTTTTGTCAAAAAACGGCATAGCCGTTTTTTGACAGTCCCAAGCGGGGCTGACCCAACGGTCAGCCCCGCTTGTTGCGTATCGTCAGATCTGCACTTCGCAGGACATGCTCATCACGGCGCTGCCGCCTACCCGCACCCGCACGCCCGCCGCCGTTTCCGTCAGGCGCGTGCGGATCTCCGAGGGGCGGCCCATGTGCTCGCCCTGCAAAAAGACGTTCTCCCCCTCCGGGCGCAGCAGGCCGTTTTGGTAGAGGTAGTAGGTCAGCGCGCCGTTGGAGGTGCCGGTGGCGCATTCCTCCGGGATGTCGTACAGCGGCGCGAAGTTGCTGCACCGGGCCGTGACCCCCGGCTGGCCGAGGCAGAACATATGCACCCCCACGCACGCCCACCGGCGGCTCAGCTCCGTCACGGCGGGAGCGTCCTGCACCGCCGCCATCAGCGTCTCAAAGGAGGCCACCGGCAGCATCACGTCCGGCAGACCCGTGGACACGATGGCGGGCACCAGACCCGGCACCCCGTCCGCCGGTGAAAGGCCGTAGGCGGCGTAGACCTCCGCCGCCTCCTCCACCGTCAGCGTGCGCACCGGCCTGGGGGGCGCCATGTCCATCCACACCGTGCTGCCGCTGACGTCCACCGCCAGCTCCCCGGAGCGGGTGGCGGCGATCACCCGGCCGTCCTCCACCAGACCCAGCTGCCGCAACAGCGCGAAGGCAGCCACGGTGGCATGGCCGCAAAGGTCGACCTCTCCGGCGGGTGTAAAGTACTTCAGCCTTACAGGCTTGCCGGCCTCCTGCCGGATGAAAACGGTCTCCGAGTGCTTGAATTCCGCCGCGATCTGGCGCATCAGCTCGTCGGGCAGCTCCCGATCTGTCGGCACCACGCCGGCCTGATTGCCGCCGAACACCCGGGTGGAAAACGCGTCCATCACGTATGCTTTCACGCGGGGCACCCCCTTTCCTGCCCCCATTATATCCGGCGGGCGGCTTGACGGCAAGCCCTTTGCTCTGCTATACTGTAAAAAAACAATTCCGGAGGTATTTGGCGGTAAATGGCAAACAAGATCCCCGTCCGTGCGGCATTGATCGGCTTTCTCTGCACGGCGGTGTCCATGTTCGTATGTCTGGCGGTGCTGAAGACGGAGCCGCAGATCCCGCTGCTGCTGGGCTGCGCCTTTGCCGCGGCGGCGGCGATGCTCCACGGCGTGGGGTGGCGGGAGGTACTGCGCTGTGCCGTCCGGGGCGTGCGCTCCGCCGGCTCCGCCATCGTGATCCTGCTGCTGATCGGGGTGCTGATGGGGGTGTGGATCCGCGCCGGCGTGGTGCCAGCCATGGTATATTATGGTCTGCGGCTGCTGACGCCCCGGCTGTTTCTGCCCAGCGCCGTGCTGGTGTGCGCCGCCGTGTCCATGGCGCTGGGGTCGTGGGGCACCGCCGGCACCGTGGGGCTGGCGCTGATGGGCATTGCCTCCGCCATGGGCATCCCCCTGCCGCTGGCGGCAGGCGCGGTGATCTCCGGCGCCTATGTGGGTGACAAGCTCTCCCCCATGGCCGACTCCACCAATCTGGCTGCCGCCGTGGCGGAGCTGGACGTCTTTATGCTGGTGCGGCGGATCTTCGTGGTGGCGCTGCCCACGTTTTTGCTGTGTCTGGGCGTTTACGCGCTGCTGGGCGCGCCCTACGCCGCCTCGGCGGACGTGGGCGGGCAGATCGGCGCGGTGCTGACCGCGCTGGAGCAAACCTTCCGGCCGGGGCTTGCCGCCTTTATCCCGCTGGCGCTGGTGCTGATCTGCATCCTGTGCCGTCTGAACGCCATTCCCAGCCTGCTGATCGGTGCCGTGGCGGGCGGTGTTTACGCCGTCGCCGCACAGGGCGCCACGGCGTCGGAGCTTCTGCGGTGCGCGTGGGCGGGCTTCTCCGCGCCGGAGGTTCCGGAGCTGGACGCTCTGCTGTCGGCAGGCGGGATACTGTCCATGCTGTACTCCGTGTCCATCGTGGTGCTGGCCATGTCCTTTGCCGGGATCATGGAGCACACGGGGCAGATGGAGCTGCTGATGGCGCCGCTGATCCGCCGGCTGCGGGGCCGGGCGGCGCTGACCGGCGCCGCGGTGATCTCCTGCGCGGCGGTGAACGTGGCGCTGCCGGATCAGTACGTGGCCATCGCCCTGCCGGGGCGGATGTTCGCCGCCGCCTTCGACGGGCAGGGGCTGCCCCGCACGGAGCTGGGCGTCGCCGTGGCGGTGGGCGGGGCGCTGACCTCGGCGCTGGTGCCGTGGAACACCTGCGGCATTTTCATGTCCGGGGTGCTGGGGGTACCCACGGCGCAATACGCCCCTTGCGCAGTGTACAACCTGCTGATGCCTCTGACCGTGATCCTGCTGGCCGTGCTGCGGCAGTGGCGCGGCAAGCGGAAAAAGAACGACTGAATATCAAAGAAGACGGCTACGCCGTTTTCTGACAAAATAAAAAAGCACCTGCCGCGCTGCGGCAGGTGCTTTTTTGTGCAGATGTCAGTCGACCATGCTCTTGAGATCGGCAGCGACCTCGAAGGGAGCGGCGGTGGCGGCCTTGACGTCGTCCACGGTGAACTCGGGGTTGATCTCGGTCATCAGCAGGCCCTTGTCAGTGACCTCGAACACGCACATCTCTGTGATGATCTTGTTCACGCAGTGAGAGGCGGTCAGAGGCAGGCGGCAACGCTCAAAGATCTTGGGGTTGCCCTTGGCGGTGTGCTCCATGCACACGATGCAGTTGCGGGCGCCCACGCACAGATCCATGGCGCCGCCCATGCCGGGCATGCGCTTGCCGGGGATGAT
>JAFTBL010000122.1 GCA_017455225.1 Oscillospiraceae bacterium | reverse complement strand
TCACCTGATTATGTCAACCATTACAAAGACCGCCATGATCACCGTGTGCGGCCGCCCCAACGTGGGCAAATCCAGCCTGACCAACGCGCTGGTGGGCGAAAAGATCGCCATCGTGTCCGACAAGCCCCAGACCACCCGAAACCGCATCTGCGGCGTGGTGAACCGGGGCGACACCCAGCTGGTGCTGCTGGACACGCCGGGACTGCACAAGCCCCGGTCCCGGCTGGGGGACTACATGGTGAAGGTGGTGCGCCAGAGTCTGGACGCGGTGGAGTGCGCCGTGCTGATGGTGGAGCCCATCGCCAACGTGGGCACGCCGGAGCAGGTGCTGCTGCAGCGCATCGCCGAGGAGCGCCTGCCGGCCATCCTGTGCGTGAACAAGATCGACACCGTGGCGGACAAGGCCGCGCTGCTGCCGGTGATCGCCGCGTACAGCGAGGCGTATCCCGACTTCAAGGCGATCATCCCCATCTCCGCCAAGACCGGCGAGGGGCTGGAGGAGCTGACGGCGGAGCTGGAGAAGTACGCCAAGCCCGGCCCCCAGCTGTTCCCCGACGATATGACCACCGATCAGCCTGACGCGCAGGTGTGCGCCGAGATCGTGCGGGAGAAGATGCTGCTGTGCCTTGACAAGGAGATCCCCCACGGCACGGCGGTAGAGGTGACCCGCTTCACCGAGCGCGACAGCGGCATCATCGATCTGGAGGTCACCGTCTACTGCGAAAAGACCAGCCACAAGGGCATCATCATCGGCAAGCACGGCGACATGATGAAGCGGATCAACACCCTGGCCCGGCAGGATATCGAGCGGTTCATGGGCACGCAGGTCTATTTGCAGACGTGGGTCAAGGTGAAGGAGAACTGGCGCGACAACGTGAATTTCATCCGCGCGCAGGGCTATCGGGACGAGTAAATTTTGGCAGCGATAAACCCGCCGCTTCCGCACAGAATAAACTGTGAGGGAGGCGACGGAAATGGCGGATTATTGGGACTTGTTTTACAAGACGGGCGCGCCGGCGTGGTATCTGCTCCACGCGGCACAAAACCGCGCCCGGCAGGAGGGAGACGACCGTGCAGCAGACGGGGAAATTCGTGACCACGGGGATCGTGCTGAGGCAGACGGAGACGAAGGAAGCCGATAAGATCCTCACCGTGCTGACGCCGGAGCTGGGCCGGCTGACGCTGATCGCCCGGGGCGCCCGGCGGCGCAACAGCCCGCTGGCGGCCTCCAGTCAGGCACTGGCCTATTCCGAATGGACGGTCTACCGCCGGCAAAACTGGTACTACGCCTCGGAGGCCTCCACCATCGAACTGTTCGACGCCCTGCGGCAGGACATCGAGCGTCTGGCGCTGGCGTCCTATTTTGCCGAATTGGCGGAAAGCGTCACCGCGGAGGACGAGGCGGCGGGGGACATATTGTCCCTGCTGCTCAACGGATTGTACGCCCTGTCCGCGCTGCAAAAGCCCCCGGCGCTGGTGAAGCCGGTGTTCGAGCTGCGGCTCATGGCACTGTGCGGCTTTGAGCCGCTGGCGCGGGGCTGCGCCGTGTGCGGGAAGGAGCGGCCGGAGCGCCCCATGCTGGACGTGACGGAGGGCACGGTGCACTGTGCCGCCTGCCGCCGGCCGGGGGGCGCGGCATTGCCGCTGACAGAGGGCGCCCTTGCGGCGCTGCGCCATGCGCTTTACGCCGAGCCGAAGCGGCTGTACGCTTTTGAGACGGACGGAGAGTCGCTGCGCACGCTGGGGCGGGCGGCAGAAGCGTTCACCGAGGCCCAGCTGGAGCGGACGTTCCGCACGCTGGACTATTACAAATCAGTACGGATCGACGTATGAGGGATACATACCATGAACGAATTGCTTGAAAAGTCCATCCACACGCTGGAGCTGCCCCGGATCCTGGAGCTGCTGGCGCAAAAGGCGGTCAGCGACGAGGCCAAGACCCGGTGTCTCCGTCTTTCACCCGCTGAGGAGTTCCGGGACGTGCAGCGTCTGCTGGATGAGACCGACGCCGCCAGAGAGCGGCTGGGGCTTCACGGCAGTCCGCCCTTTTCCGGGGTGAAGGATGTGGCGCCGTCGCTGCACCGGGCGGATCAGGGCGGCATGCTGAATACCCGGGAGCTGCTGGATATCGCTGCGCTTTTGACGGCGGCCCGCCGGGTGGCGGACTACGACGCCGAGCGGCAGGGCGAGCCCACCGCCATTGACCACCTGTTTTCCGCCATCCATGCCAACCGCCATCTGGAGGATCAGATCCGGGGCGCCATCATGGATGAGGAGACTATTGCCGATACCGCCAGCCCGGAGCTGGCGGACATCCGCCGCAAGATGCGCGCCGCCGCCTCCAAGGGGCGGCAGATCCTGCAGCGCATCATTTCCTCGCCGTCCTACGCCAAGGTGCTGCAGGAGGCGCTGATCACCCAGCGGGACGGGCGGTTCGTGGTGCCGGTAAAGGCCGAGCATCGCGCCGATCTGCCGGGGCTGATACATGATGTGTCCTCCTCCGGCGCCACGCTGTTCGTCGAGCCCATGGGTGTGGTGCAGGCCAACAACGAGCTGAAGGAGCTGCAGGCCAAGGAGGAAAAGGAGATCGACCGGATCCTCATGACCCTCAGTGCCGCGTGCGCCGAGTGCCAGTCCAACATCCTGTCCGATTATGAGTGCCTGGTGCGGCTGGACGTGATCTTCGCCCGGGCGCAGCTGAGCTATGACATGAATGCCACCCGCCCGGACGTGCAGCCCAGGGGCGGCGTCACGCTGCGCCACGCCCGCCATCCGCTGCTGGACAGGGCCAAGGCGGTGCCCATCAGCCTGTCGCTGGGCGAACAGTTTGACACGCTGGTCATCACCGGCCCCAACACCGGCGGCAAGACTGTCACGCTGAAAACGCTGGGGCTTCTGTGCCTGATGGCACAGTGCGGCCTGCACATCCCCGCCGACGACGGCAGCACGCTGCGGATATTTGACCGGGTGCTGGCGGATATCGGGGATGAGCAGAGCATTGAGCAGAGCCTGTCTACCTTCTCCGCCCATATGTCCAACATCGTGGAGATCCTGGCACAGGCGGACGGTGACAGCTTGCTGCTTTTTGACGAGTTGGGCGCCGGCACCGATCCGGTGGAGGGCGCGGCGCTGGCCATTGCCATCATCCAGCATGCCCGGCGGCAGGGGGCGCTGACGGCGGCCACCACCCACTACGCCGAGCTGAAGACCTTTGCCATGACTACCGCCGGGGTGGAGAACGCCTCCTGCGAATTCGACGTGCAGACGCTGCGGCCTACTTACCGGCTGCTGATCGGCGTGCCCGGCCGCTCCAATGCCTTTGCCATCGCCCGCCGGCTGGGACTGTCGGAGGAGATCATCGAGGAGGCCAAGGGGCAGATCGGCGCCAACGACCAGCGGTTTGAGGACGTGCTGGTGCAGCTGGAGGAAAAGCGCCAACGTCTTGAAAGCGCCCAGACGGAGGCGGATCGGCTGTACCGCCAGCGGGAGGAGGACGCCCGCAAGGCCCGTGCCTTCCGGGAGCAGATGGAAAAGGCCCGCGACAACGCCCGGGGCAAGGGTGAGGCGGACGCCCGCCGCATTGTGCGCCAGGCGCAGGAGAAGGCGGAGGAGATCTTTGCCGAGCTGGAGGAGCTGCGCCGGGCTCAGCAGCGGCAGGCGGACTATCAGGCGCTGAACGACGCCCGCGCCGGCGTGCGCCGCCACCTAAAAGAGGCGGAGGAGGATCTGCGTCTTGCGGAGGAGCCGCAGGAGCCGGAATACACGCCCAGCCGCCCCATCGCCGCCGGCGACCGGGTGGAGCTGCCCGGCGTGAAAACGGCGGCGGAGGTGCTGTCCGTCAACGGTGACGGCACGCTGCTGCTGCAGGCGGGCAAGATGAAAATGACCGTCAAGGCCGGTCAGGTGCGGCTGCTGGAGGGACAGGCAGCGAAAAAGGAGCCGCCCCGCCCCATGGGCTCCGCCACAGTGCAGCTGCAGACCCGGGCTGCCTCGGAACTGGACATTCGGGGCCTTGAAACACTGGAGGCAGAGAGCGTGGTGGAGAACTATCTGGACGCCGCTGTCATGGCCAAGCTGAACACCGTGACCATCATCCACGGCAAGGGCACCGGCGCCCTGCGCAAGGCGGTGCACGATTATCTGCGCCGCAGCCGCAGGGTGAAGAGCTTCCGTCTGGGCCGGTACGGAGAGGGCGAGTCCGGCGTGACCGTGGTGGAGCTGAAGTGACTGTTTTTGTGAAAAACAACAAAAATTATGTCCTAAACAGCATCTTTATGAAAAAAATTTGTGGGAAACCCCATTGCATTCTTTCTGCCGTTTCGGTATAATATCCGTGCAAAGGCTTGGTTTTATGTCATCAAACCAGATGGAACAATAAAGGAGAGCTGATCGGATGTATACGCAGGAAATCACCGTAAACAATGAGGTCGGCCTGCACGCCAGACCCGCCACCTATTTTATCCAGAAGGCCAATGAGTTCAAAAGCGGCATCTGGGTGGAGAAGGAGGAGCGCCGCGTCAACGCCAAGAGCCTGCTGGGCGTTCTGTCGCTGGGCATCGTGCAGGGCACGACCATCACTCTGATCGCCGACGGCGTGGATCAGGAGGAGGCTGTCAAGGCTCTGGCCGATCTGATCGAGAACAATTTCGGCGAGTAAACACAGCACGTAAAACGGCCGCAGTCACAGGACTGCGGCCGTTTCTTATGCCCGCTCGTGGAATTTCCGGTAGATCGCGGCGGCCACCGCTTTCGGTACCACCGCCGCCAGCGCGTCCTCCTCCGCCTCCGTTACTGCACGCACGGTGCCGAAGGCCTTCAAAAGCGCTTTCCGGCGCTCCGCTCCCAGCCCGGGGATGCCGTCCAGCTTGCCCCGGTAGGCACTGCGGGTGTGCTTTTGCCGGTGGTAGGTGATGGCGAAGCGGTGCACCTCCTCCTGCACCCGCCCGATCAGCGCGAACAGCGGCGGACTGTGCTGGATGCCCAGCTCCTGCCCCTCCACTGTCACCAGTGCCCGGGTGCGGTGCCGGTCGTCCTTCACCATGCCGAGGATGGGAATGGTCAGCCCCAGCGCGGAGGTGGCCTCCAGCGCGGCCTTGGCGTGCATCTCACCGCCGTCGATCAGCAGAAGATCCGGCAGCGGGGCAAATTTTTCGTCACCGTCCAGATACCGGCGCAGGCGCCGGGTCAGCACCTCCCGCATGGCGGCGTAGTCGTCCGGCTGGGTCAGCGTTTTGATCTGGAACCGGCGGTAATCCCGCTTGAGGGGCTTGCCGTCCTGAAACACCACCATGGACGCCACCATGTCGTCCGAGCGCAGGTTGGAGATATCATAGGATTCCAGACGGCGGGGCGCCTGCGCCAGCCCCGCCAGTGCGCCTAACTCCTCCAGAGTTTTGGAGGTACGCTCGCTGTCGGAGGTGACGCGCTCCACCTCCTCCCTGGCGTTGCGCTCGGCCATGGCCATCAGCTCCGCCCGTTTGCCCCGCTGGGGAACCCGAAGGGTGACCCGGTGCCCCACCTGCCCGGTCAGCAGGGCGGCGAAGGTGTCCGCCCCCTCCCAGAGGGTGGGCAGCACGATCTCGCGGGGCAGCACGGAGCGCTGCAGATAGTACTGCCCCAGCACGGCGGCCAGCACATCCCCTTCCTCGCCGTCAGCGGCGGCGGGGAAGACCTTGACCTCCCGCCCCAGCAGGCTGCCGTTTTCCACGTGCAGCACGGCGCAGCCCCAGCGCACCTGCCCGTTGTATAGTCCCCACACGTCTGTGTCGGCGCACACCCCGGCGATCACCTGCTGCTGCTTGCTCAGCACAGAGATGGCTCGCGCCCGGTCCCGCAGCTGGGCGGCCGCCTCGAACTGGAGCGATTCGGCGGCCTGCTCCATCTGTTCCGTCAGCTCCCGCTCCAGCTGGCGCAGCTTGCCGCCGAACAGACGGCAGGCCTGCTCGATCCGCTCCTGATACACCGCCTCGCCCGGCCCGTCCGGCAGGCAGAAGCCGTCGCACTTTCCGATGTGGTAGTTCAGGCACGGCCGCTCCTTGCCGATGTCACGAGGGAAGCGGCGGCTGCAGGTGGGCAGCTTCAATGCTGTGCACACCGCGTCGATGGCCAGATGGGTCTCCCGCCGGCCGCCGAAGGGGCCAAAATACCGGGCGCCGTCGTCGGCGGGCTTGCTGACCATGGTGAAGCGGGGATAGGGCTCGTTTTTTCCCAAACGCACGAAGGGATAGCCCTTGTCGTCCTTCAAAAGGATGTTGTAGCGGGGCTGATGACGCTTGATAAGGGAGTTTTCCAAAATCAGCGCCTCAAACTCCGAGCGCACGAAAATGGTGTCGAACCGGTCCACCTGGGCCACCATGGCGCGGGTCTTGTCGTTGTGGCCGGCATTTTCCTGAAAATACTGGCTCACCCGGTTTTTCAGCTTTTTCGCCTTGCCCACGTAGATGACCTGCCCGGTCTTGTCCATCATCAGATAGACGCCCGGCTCCAGCGGCAGATCGTTGGCCTTTCGCCGCAGCTCGTCCTTCGTCACGCTCCCGCCTCCTTTCCGCATTCTGCCTATCAGTATAGCATGGGAGGGCGACGCTGACAAGGTTGCTTTTTTTGTCGAAGAACGGTATAATATCTCCTGCCATTGGCTTTTACTTACGGAAAAGAGGTTCACATATGATACAGGATATCGCACCCCACCGCTTTGACCGCACCTATTCCCTGCGCCCCGCCGGGGCGGAGGATCTGGCGCTGTGCGTCGGGAAGAAGGGCGTGCTGCTGCAGGGGGAGGTGGGGCGCTGGGCGCTGCCCCGGTTCGGCTCGCTGGCGCTTGATACAAACGGTGCCCGCCACGTTTTTGCACTGGACGGCGCCGGGTGCTATCTCGTCGCCGCGCCGGAGACGGCGCCGGAGGGCTGCGCGTTTTTTGACCGCCAGCAGCTGCGGCAGGTGCGCCCGCTGGAGACTGCCTTTGCAGCGCTGACGGGTTTGCAGCTCTGCCGCTGGTACGAAAGCCGCGCCTTCTGCGGCCGCTGCGGTGCCCCGGCGGAGCCCAGCAAGATCGAGCGAGCCATGGTCTGCCCCCGGTGCGGCCTGATCGAGTACCCCAAGCTGTGTCCGGTGGTGATCGTGGCGGTGACGGACGGGGAGCGGCTGCTGCTGACCAGATACCGGGATCGCCCCTATCGGGGTGACGCGCTGGTGGCTGGCTTCGTGGAGATCGGAGAAACGCTGGAGGACACTGTGCGCCGGGAGGTGGCGGAGGAAGTGGGATTGCGGGTGAAGGACATCCGCTACTACAAGAGCCAGCCCTGGGCGCTGACGGACACTCTGCTGGCGGGCTTTTTCTGCCGGCTGGACGGCAGCGGCAACATCACGTTGGAGGAAGACGAACTGAAGGAGGCGTTCTGGGCGGAGCGCACCGACTTGACGCCTCACGACGACGGGGTGAGCCTGACCGCGGAGATGATCGAGCGGTTTCGCCTGAAGGGAGCGGCGATATGGGACGAGTGAGCCGGGTGCTGGCGTGCTTTGCGCTGCTGACGCTGTTGGCAGGCTGCGGCGCGTCCATCCAGCCGGTGCAGCCTGTGGGCAAACCGGCGGCAGACCGTTCTGCTGCCACCCGCTGGGGCGAGGAAAAGCTGCCCCGCCAGCTGCCGGATCCCTATCAGGACGACCCGGTGATCCGGGAGGATGACTATCTCTATTTTCTGCGGGTGAATACCACCTGCAACACCGTGACCGTCTACGCCGCAGATGAGGAGGACCGGTATTCCCAACCGGTGAAGGCCATGATCTGCTCCACCGGGGCGGACACGCCCCGGGATCGGGTGATCTATCTGTACGGCAAGAACCGCTGGGAGTGGCTGGGGCTGGTCCACGGCGTATGCGGCCGCTACGTTACCCAGATCGAGGGCAGCATCCTGTTCCACTCAGTGCCCTATGAGGAGTGGTGGGACAATGGCTCGCTGCAGTATGAGGAGTTTGACAAGCTGGGCACCTCCGCCTCCGCCGGGTGCGTCCGGCTGCAGATCGCGGACGCATTGTGGATCTATCAGCACAAGTACGACATTGAGGCGGTGGAGTTTTACGATGATCCCGTGCCCGGCCCGCTGGGAAGACCCGAAGCGCCCAAGATCAGCCATAATCTGACCTGCCGGAACTGGGATCCCACCGATCCCGACCCCGCCAGCCCGTGGCACAGCTACGAGCCGGTCACACCGCCGGTGCAGGATGAGGTGATGCTTTCCGCGCAGGAGCCGGGAGTGCCGCAGGACGCGGGAACACCGCCGGAGGCGGCGGAGAGCATGCTGCCGGAGGACGAAAACTGAAAAACGGCTGCGACCCATGGGGCCGCAGCCGTTTTTTAATTCATGCTCTCAGCGTGAAGGGCGAACAGCTCGTCGATCCGCTGCCGCAGGGGCCGGTGCTCCGGCGCCTTCAGCGCCGGGTCGGCGCGCATCAGCTCCTTGGCGGCGCGCTGCGCCTCGTCCAAAAGGCGCATGTCACAGCTCAGATCCGCCACCTTCAGTGCCGGAAGACCGTGCTGCCGGGCACCGAAAAAGTCGCCGGGGCCCCGCAGCTTCAGATCCTCCTCTGCGATGCGGAAGCCGTCGTTGGTGGAGGTCATCACCTTCAGCCGCTGGCGTGTCTCATCGCTGTCACTGTTGCTGAGCAGGATGCAGTAGGACTTGGCGCTGCCCCGGCCGACACGCCCCCGCAGCTGGTGCAGCTGGCTCAGACCGAACCGCTCCGCGTTTTCCACCACCATGGTATTGGCGTTGGGCACGTCCACGCCTACCTCCACCACCGTGGTGGACACCAGAATATCGCTGTGCCCGGCGGCAAAGTCCGCCATGACCTGCTCTTTTTCCTTCGGCTTCATCTTGCCGTGGAGCAGGGAAACGCGCAGATCGGGGAACACGCTGCTGCGCAGGTGCTCGGCGTAGGCGGTGGCCGCCTTGCGCTCGTCGGGCACGGTGTCCGCCTCACCCACCAGCGGGCACACAATGAACACCTGGTGTCCCGCCTCTACCTGCTTGCGCAAAAAGGCGTTGATCCGCGCCCGGTAGGGCTCTCCCACGGCAAAGGTATCCACCTTCTGCCGCCCCGGCGGCAGCTCGTTCACCGCCGACACGTCCAGATCGCCGTAGATCACCAGCGCCAGCGTGCGGGGGATGGGGGTGGCGGAGAGCACCAGCATATGGGGGTTTTCCGCCTTTTTCCCCAGCGCCGAACGCTGATTGACGCCGAAGCGATGCTGTTCGTCGGTGACCACAAGGCCCAGCCGGGCGTAGCTCACGTCCTCCGTCAGCAGCGCGTGGGTGCCGATGGCCAGCGCAATGTCACCGCTTTGCAGACCCTGCACGATCTCCCGCCGCTGCGCGGCTTTGGTGGAGCCGGTCAGCAGGGCGCAGCGCAGGCCGAACCGGGCGAACAGAGGCGCCAGATTCTCATAGTGCTGCCGGGCGAGGATCTCCGTGGGCGCCATCATGGCGCTCTGCCACCCGCTTTGGGCGGCGAACCAGATGCACGCGGCGGCCACCATGGTCTTGCCGCTGCCCACGTCGCCCTGACACAGCCGATTCATGGGGCGCTGCCCCGCCATATCGGCCGTGGCGTCCTCAATGGCGCGCCGCTGGGCGCCGGTGAGAGTGAAGGGCAGTGCCTCGTAAAAGGGCGTCATGTCCGCCTTGCGGCAGGCGGGGCCCGCCACATCCTTGCGGCGGCTGCGCAGCAGATGCAGCCCGCAGCTTAAAAGAAACAGCTCCTCAAACACCAGCCGCCGCCGCGCTACCTCCAGCGCCTCCGGCGAGTCGGGGAAGTGTATGTGCTCATAAGCGTAGTTTACATAACACAATTCGTGTGCCTGCCGTACGTCGTCAGGCAGCACGTCTGGCAGCAGATCCCGGCAGGCGTCCAGCCCCTGCCGCACACTGCGGCTGAGCAGCGTCTGACTGATGCCGGCGGTGAGGGGGTAGACGGGCATGATGCGCCCGGTCAGCAGCTGCTGACCCTCCCGCTCCAGCACCGGGTTGGTCATTTGGCGGCGGGTCAGATTGCCCTCCACCTTGCCGAAAAACACATAGACCTCGCCGGTGTGCAGGCTGTCCCGCCGGTAGGCCTGGTTGAAAAAGATCACGTCCAGCACGCCGGAGGAATCCACCGCCCGGAGCTTGACGATGGTGCGCCCGCCGGAGATGCGGCGGGCGGTGGGCTCGTCGGCCACCATGGCCTTCACACAGGCGTATTCGCCCAGCACCAGCTCCCGGATGGGGCGCATGAGGGTGCGATCCTCATAGGCGCGGGGGAAGTAGGAGATGAGATCCCGCAGCGTACGGATCTCCAGCTTTGCCAGCGCCTTGGCCCGGGTCTCCCCGATGCCCTTGACGTAGCGCACGTCGGTCTGCAGCTCTGCCACGGCGACTCATACCCCCCTTCTTCCGGATCGTTCCCCTTCAGCATACCACACTTTCCGCCGTTTGCAAAGAAAAACCGTGGATTGCACTGTAGGTTATACAATGATGTGTGACAGCAGATAAAAAAGAATA
>JAFTBL010000121.1 GCA_017455225.1 Oscillospiraceae bacterium | reverse complement strand
TGCCTCAGCGACGGCGTGTACCCCTATCCGCAGGTGCTGACGGAGATCTTTGACGAGGCTATGTCCGCCGCCCGGGTCAGTCTGGGCGTCATCGAGATCCCCACGGCGCGGATCGTGGGCACGCTGGCGGCCGGACGGCGGGCCTCCTTTGCCGGAAACTTCATGCCGCTGCTGCCGCCGGAGTCGGAGTTCGGCATGAAGTGGGTCAGTCTTTGCCAGCACCATCTGGAGGAGGGCATCTCCGATCCCATCTCCTGCTATGAGTACATGTGGCGGTTTTACGTGCAGGAGGGGCACCAGCGGGTCAGCGTGCTGCGATCCTACGACGCGCTGACGGTGCAGGCCAACGTGACGCGGCTGATGCCCGCCTGGTCAGAGGAGCCGGCGGTGGCCGCCTATTTCGAGTTTTTGGATTTTTACCGCGTGGCGGGCTTTTATCAGCTGCTCTACCGCCGCCCGGGCTGCTATAAACGAATTCTGGATGCGCTGGGCTTTGACCACGATCACGTGTGGACGGCGCAGGAGCGCAGTGAGTTTCTGGCGCTGTACTGGAAGCTGCGGGAGGTCTGCGGGGAGTCGATCCTCTCCTCCTCCCCGGAGCATTCATTGAGCATGGTGATGCTGACGGTGCTGGAGGTCTACCCCTATCGCCAGCTGGTGGAGGACTCCGCCGCGGAGCTGCGGCGGCACGTGGAGGCGATATTGCCCGACCTGCGGCTGACCGCTGACCCGGACATCGCCGCCGTATCCGAAGACCCGGAGATCCCGGAAAAAGGCATCGTAGGGCGACTGATCGATAATATCACTCACCCCACGCTGCATGTGGCCTTCGTCCACGCGGCGCCGCCGGAAAACAGTAACTGGACCCGCGGCCACGAGCTGGGGCGCACCCAACTGGAGCAGGCGCTGGGGGATCAGATCTCCGTGCGCAGCTATGTGGCCGGGCCCGGTCAGGCGGACGAGGTGATGGAGCGCGCCGTGACCGAGGACGGCGCTCAGCTGCTGATCGCTACCGCCCCCACGCTGCTGGGCAGCGCCCGCACCACGGCGGCGCTGCATCCGGGACTGATGGTGCTGGTATGCGCGCTGTCGGTGCCCTACGCCGGCGTGCGCACCTACTATAGCCGCATCCACGAGGCAAAGTTCATCTCCGGCGCCATCGCCGGCGCTATGTGTGGCGGAAAACCCATCGGCTACGTGGCGCGCTACCCCATTCTGGGCGTGCCTGCCGCCATCAACGCCTTTGCGCTGGGCGCGCGCATGACGGCGCCGGAGGCGCAGATCCTGCTGGAGTGGTCGTGCCTGCCGGGCGATCCGACGGAAAAGCTGCGGCAAGCCGGCTGCTCCGTGATCTCCGGCCACCCTACCTCCCAGGGGCAGGTGGGCCCCATGGGACGCCAGACCTCCCTCCTGCTGCCGGACGGATCCTTCCGGTCGCTGATCGCCGATCTGTGGGATTGGGGCAAGCTCTATGAGCAGATCGTGCGGGGCGTGCTGGGCGGCGCGTGGGACACTGTGGCCACCTCCGGCGGCGCGGTCAGCTACTGGTGGGGCATGCGCAGCGGCGTGATCGACGTGAAATGCGCCCCCGACCTGCCGGAGGGCGTGACTCAACTGAGCGAGATCCTGCGCAGCGGACTGATCGCCGGCACGCTGCAGCCCTTCCTCTGCCCCATGCAGGATCAGGCCGGACGGCAGCGCAGCGACGGCAGCCGCTGGCTGGACGCGGAGGAGATCATGCACATGAACTGGCTGTGCAGCAACATATCCGGCCGGATCCCGCGGCTGGAGGAGCTGCTGCCCATGTCGCAGGAGACGACACGCCTTCTGGCGATCCCGCCGGAGGAAACGGAGGCGGACGCATGAAGCTGCTGCTGATATCCGACGCGGAATCCTCCGCGCTGTGGGATTTCTATCAGCCCTCCCGGGTGGAGGGGATCGATGCCATTGTGTCCTGCGGCGATCTGAAGCGGGATTACCTGGAATTTCTGGTAACGTTGTCCGGCAAGCCGCTTTTCTACGTGCCGGGCAATCACGACGGGTCGTATATGAATAATCCGCCCGGCGGCTGCGACAGTCTGGACGGTCAGGTGGTGACCTTCCGGGGACTGCGCATGGCGGGGCTGGGCGGCTGTCTGCGCTACAACGGCGGGGCGTATCAGTATACCGAGTCGGAGATGCGGCGCCGGGTACATCGGCTGCGCCGCGCCATCCGCAAGGCCGGCGGGCTGGACGTGCTGGTGACCCACACGGCGGTGGCGGGCTGCGGTGACGCCGCGGACCCCGCCCACATGGGCTTTGAGTGCTTCCGGGAGCTGCTGGACGAGTTCCACCCAGCCTACCTGCTCCACGGGCATGTACACCGAAACTACGGCAGGGATCTGCCCCGGGTGGCGCACTACGGCGACACGGCCGTGGTCAACGCCTTCGAGCGCTACGTGCTGGAGATCCCGGAGAAGACGAAATAGCAAGAATGCGGCGCTCCGCTGCCGGGGTGCCGCATTTTACTGTTGAATTCCGGTGGCCGCTGTGCTATAATCCTCTTGACGTGAGGGAGTAACAGGCGGCACTTTGCCGCAGAACGGTCGTCATCACGGTGCCATATGCCCGGTCGTTCTTTTGATTGTGAGACTCACGTATAGTTCGCTATACGTGGGTCAGAATATGCTTTGACACAGGTGTAGCCGGGCTATACCTGTTTTTTTACGGAGGAACGTATGGAACACACGATGCTTCTTGCCCTGATCCTGTTTGCCGTGATGTACGTGCTGCTGCTGATCCTGTCCGACAAACGGTGGATCGTGGCGCTGGTCACCGCGGCGGTCTTCGTGGCGCTGGGGATCCTGCCGCTGGGCTCCGCCCCCGGCGCTGTCAACTGGAACGTGCTGATGATGCTGGCGGGCACCATGGTCACGGTGGAGCTGTTCATCCAGAGCAAAATGCCCGTCCTCATGGCGGAAAAGCTGCTGGGGATCGTGCCCAACGTGCAGTGGGCGGTGGTGGCGCTGAGCCTTTTTTCCGGGCTGATCTCCGCTTTTGTGGACAACGTGGCCACGGTGCTGATGGTGGCGCCGGTGGGTCTGGCAGTATCCAAGCAGTTGAAGACCAACCCTGTGCCGGTGATCGTCTCCATCGCCGTGTCCAGCAATCTGCAGGGCGCCGCTACGCTGGTAGGCGACACCACCTCCATCCTGCTGGGCAGCTATGCCAACCTGAGCTTCAATGACTTTTTCTGGTTTATGGGCCGGCCCGGCATCTTCTTTGCCGTGGAGGCAGGCGCGCTGATGACGGTGCCGGTGCTGCTGTGGATCTTCCGCCGGGAAACCGCCAAGATCCCGCCCACCACCGCCACAAAGGTGGAGGATCCGGTACCGGGGATACTGCTGCTGGCCACCGTGTTGGGGCTGATCGTGGCCTCCCAGTTCCCGGAAAAGCCGGAGCTGACCAACGGCATCATCTGCTGCGGCATGGCGGCGCTTGCGTGCCTTGCGGCGGTGGTGCGCCATAAGGGCAGCGCCGCCGACGCGCTGCGGGCGGTGGATTACAAGACGCTGCTGCTGCTGACGGGTCTGTTTCTGGTCATCGAGGGGATCACCGAGGCCGGCGTCATCGACGCCATTGCGGCGCTGTTCGTGAAGGTGGGCGGCGGCAGCCGCGTGCTGATGTACCTGCTGATCGTAGCGGTTTCTGTGGCTCTGAGCGCGTTCATCGACAACATCCCCTACGTGGCCACCATGCTGCCGGTGGTCACCGGCATTGCCCAACTGATGGGCGTGTCCCCTTACCTCTTCCAGTTCGGTCTGCTGATCGGCGCAACGCTGGGCGGCAACATCACCCCGGTGGGCGCCTCCGCCAACATTGCCGGCATCGGCATTTTGCAAAAGGAAGGCCACAAGGTCTCCACCGGCGATTTCATGCGCATCGGCGTGCCCTTCACGCTGATCGCCGCCTTCACCGGCGCGCTGGTGATATGGCTGTGCTATGCGTAAGCCCGGCCTGTCTGGCATAATAAAACCCGCCCCGACCGAAGGCACACGCAGATTAGGGATACTGAAAAAACAGTGTTTTGAGCGTCGTCTTCAAGCGGAACCACAACGGAAAAGACCACGTCTTTGGAGTAAATCCTTGGACGTGGTCTTTTTTGTTTATTGCTTCATTTGCCGTTCAATCCATGCCATCAGCAGATTTACGATCCGTTCCTGCTGTAATGGTGTGAGTTCTTTGCCCTTCGGCACACGATACCATTTCTCAAGGCATCCACGGCAGCAACAAGCAGTGGCGTGTTGGGCAATGAATACCGGGTGTCCGCGCATAGGTGTCTGCTTGCCGTCATTGGGGATTTCCGCAGGGGCGAGGCGTGTACGGATAAAATCTGATGCATGGCTGCGGATAGAGTCTACACCCTTTTCTCTGATATAGACCCTGTCCTTCTCGCTCAAATGGAACTTTGATCGAAAAGCAGATTTCTGCAGCCTATCGAGTGCCTCGTCAATCGTCATCGTCACGGATAAGGGCATTCAGCACCGCAGGAACGACTTTATCGTCATATCCGACACAAAGACTTTCCTTGGTAATCATTGCCTTGTAGAGTGGGTTCTGCTCGACCACCTGCCACAGATGCTTCAGAATGGCAATGTAGTCATCGAAGCTGCCCTTTACCGCAGCGGCGATTTTCTTTCTCCATTCATCAGCAGGATCATTACCGGCATAGATACCATTCAGCTCTTTGCAGATGAAATTCACCGCACCTCCGATGCCAGGCAGCTCATGCTCATTTGCTTCTGGGCTCCTCGGCTCCTCAGCGATCTTCACATGAAGCAGCAGATGCTCCAGGAGATTGCAGTATACCAGGCGGTCGGCTTTCTGATACTCAAACGGATTGGCGGCGGCAAACTGGTCATTGCTCAGCATGATAGCCTTATCCTCGTCAATGTGATGGCAGTACAGGCCTTCCGCCGTCCGGGATACCAGCGGATTCTTGATCGTGCAGTTCGTATCCTTGAAGTAATTATGCTTTGCCGCACCGTATTTCTTCAGCAAGTATTTAACGATATCGGCATAAGACATACCGAGCAGTTTTACATATTCGGATCCCTCGTCCTTGTAACGGATAACGGATTCGACATACTTGATTTCATCATCGGTGAGCCCGACCAGACGATACAACTGCCTACTGATGTCTCCTGCAAAGTCAATTAGGCCGTTTTCAGCGGTATAGTCCATGAGATCAGGCACTTTTTTTGCAAGAGACGTCAGTGATTCATCTGTCATCAGGAACATGAATCGGATCAGAGGAGTCCGGCAGTAATTAAAGAAGTTTACAGCTTCTTCTCTCGTTTTGAAAGAGCCGAGCGCAACACGAGAACGTCCGAACGCAGAGTGATTATCGACAATTTCGATTTGATTATCACGCTTCTGGCCGCCGGCGTTGGCACTGGAAACCACAACCTTCCACTGGTCGATGTATTCGGCGTTGACAGT
>JAFTBL010000120.1 GCA_017455225.1 Oscillospiraceae bacterium | reverse complement strand
GCAAGTTCGGCGGCGGCGGCTTCGGCGGCGGCAAGCACTGATCCATGCAAAAAGCTCCCTCCGGAACACCGGAGGGAGCTTTTTTATGCGGAAAACCGCCGTTATACCACCTTTGTAAAGTAGAAGAACGTGTCGTCCTCCCCCGCCGGGCGCATGCAGGAGGAGAGCATTTTGTAGGACGCCCCGTTCTCCTTGTAGCACTTGGCCACCACCTTGGCAAGCCCCAGCCGGTACAGCGCCCAGTCCGCCGCCGCGGCAAAGGCCTCGGTGCCGTAGCCGTGGCCGGCATAGGCCGGGGCGATGCGGCAGCCCAGCTCGGCGCCGCCCCGCCAGTCGAAGCGGTACAGCACCGTCTCGCCGATCAGCCTCCCGTCCAGCCGGACGGCAAAATTCACCGCCAGGCGATTGGCAAAGTCCTTCTGTGCCACCGAGAGAAAATAGTCCTCCGTCAGCTCGCCCCGCAGATCCTGCCGGTAGTCGTAGCCCCACCAGCGGTTGCGCTCGTCGTCCAGACACAGGGCGTTATACGCCGCCTGATCCTCCCGGCGCAGCCCGTCCAGCACCAGCCGCTCCGTTTCGATCCGGGGCACGGCGTCCCAGCCGTCCAGCTCGCAGCCCACGGTGAAGTGGAGCTTGCCCCCCAGCTCCGCCGGGAGATACTGCAGCTTGGAGGTGCGCAGTCCCTTGTCCCGGGCGTCGTCCTCCCGGTTGATCCACGTGCAGTCGGCGCCGAAATGGGCGGCAAACGCCTGCACCAGCGCCGGATACGCGCCGGGGCAGGAATAGAGCGCCTTTTCCGCGTGGATGATCAGCGTGTCGCCGCTCTTTTCCGCGATGGCCAGCGCCAGCAGCCGCCCGCCCGACACCAGCCCGCCGCAGCGCAGCCACCCGCCCGGCAGCAGCGCGGCCAGCTCCCGCGCCACCTGCAGCTCCTGCCGCGCCAGCGGCGCGTCCTTGTGGAACTCGGCCTCGTACTCGCTCCAGAAGCGATCCATCAGCGGCGCGTCCTCCGCCGTCAGCGGCGTGAAAACAGCGTCCGGGAATTCTTTTCTGAATTTGTTGATATGGTTGCGCTGGCCGCTGTAATGCCGGCCGGCAAAGGCGGCCATCTCCCCGGCGCGGTAGAGATAATCCTTCCACACCCGCAGGTTTTCCATCCGCAGGCAGGGGTATCGCTCCGTCAGGCGGGCGGCCTCCTCCTGCGGCACCACGGAGATCACCGGGTGAAGCCCCTGCTCCGTGCAATACGCTTCAATGGCGGTCAGCGCACTGTCCACGTCGCCCCTCTCGCCTGGCACCGGCAGGTCGAACAGATATTCGCCCTGGATCTCATTGCGCACCACCAGACACCCTGCCGCCTCGGCATAGGCGGCGTGGAGATAGCCGTTCCACATGAGCTTGGTGCCGGCGGCGTATTCACACAGGCGGTAAGTACAATGGTCGTAGTATTGCCGCAGCAGCGGCGCCGCGGCAGGGGTAACGGGGGTAAATGTCAGCATACGTTCTTCCTTCGTTCACACCGAAGGGAAGCGCCGACCGCAGGCCGGCGCTTCCCTTGATGCCTTATTTTTTATGTCTGTCCCAAAAAAGCCGCAGCTTTTCATATGTTTCCTCGCTGAGGCTGTGTTCAATGAGACAGGCGTCATGCTCCGCGGTCTCGGCGCCCACGCCCATGGCACAGAACACCTCTGTCAGCAGATGGTGCTTGTCCAGCGTGTTGCGGGCAATGGCAAGACCCTTCTCCGTCAGCCGCAGCTGCCCGTCCTCCAGCCGCTCCACGCAGCCGCTCTCCTCCAGCTTGTTCATCGCCACGCTGACGCTGGGCTTGGAAAAGCCGAGATGCGCGGCCACGTCCACACTGCGGCAGCTGCCCTTTTTCTCCCGGATCATCAGGATCGCCTCCAGATAATCCTCACTGGAGCGCCGTCCGTCCTTCATCATCTCGCCTCCCCTTCTCAAAATTCGTTATATCATCGTTATGTTAGCAAAAAAGCCCGTCACTGTCAAGTTTTCCGACAAATCGCCGGAAAAACCGCCCCGCAAACAACAGGACGTCAATAGTACGCCGCCGGACGAGCGGCCCGCGGCCAGTCGATGCGCAGATAGCAGATCAAGAACACCACGCAGCTGCACGCCCACGTGAGGGGATAGGCCCAGAAGATGACGCCGATCACGTGGTAAAACCGCAGCGCAACGGTGATATACGCCACCCGCAGCGCACACCAGCAGCCCAGCATGGTGTACATGGGGATCTTCGCCTTCCCCACGCCCCGCATGACCGCCGAAACAGCATGGGCAAACGCCAGAAAGCAATAGAACAGCGACTCGGTGCGGGCGCCCTGCACCCCCACCGCCACCACGTTGGGGTCGTCGTTGAAAAGGGCGATGGCGTAGGGCGCCAGCAGGTAGATCAGCACGCCGATCCCCTCCGCCAGCAGCACCGCGCACAGCACGCCGAACCGGGCGCCCCTGTGGGCGCGCTCGTACTTTCCGGCGCCCAGATTCTGCCCGATGAAGGTGGTCATGGCCATGGAAAAGGCGGTGATGGGCAAAAAGGCGAAGCCCTCCACCTTGGCGTTTGCGCCCTGCCCGGCCATGGTGTCGCCGCCGAAGCTGTTGACGTTGGTCTGCACCAGCACGTTGGCGATGGCAATGATGGAGTTCTGCAGGCCCGTGGGGATGCCCTGATTGAGGATCAGGCGCAGCTGCCCCCGGTGAAAGCGCACCGCCTTCAGCTCCAGGCGGCAGGCGCCCTCCATCCGCAGAAGCCGCCGGGCGCACAGTACCGCACTCAGCAACTGGCTGGCCACGGTGGCTGCCGCGGCACCCGCCACGCCCATGGACAGCCCGCCCACCAACAGCAGATCCAGCACCACGTTGGTCAGTGAGGAAATGATCAGATACACCAGCGGACTGCGGCTATCGCCCACCGCCTGCAGAATACCGGTGAACACATTATATAATACCGCCGCCAGACTTCCGGAGAAGAAGATGCGGAAATACAGCGTTGCCAGCGGCAGCACCTCCGCCGGTGTGTTCATCCAGATCAGGATCTGGGGCGTCAGTGCCACGCCCGCCGCCGTCAGCACCGCGCCGCAGGCGACGCCGAAGGCAACGTCCGTGTGGATGGCGGCCCGCAGGCGCTCCTCGTCCTGCCCGCCGAACCACCGGCTGATGATCACGCCGGCTCCCATGGTCAGGCCGATGAAAAATGACGTCATCATGAAGATCAGGTTGCCGCTGCTGGCCACCGCCGCCAGCGCGTCCTTGCCGGCAAAGCGGCCCACCACGATGCTGTCGAACGTGTTATAGAGCTGCTGGAAAAGGTTCCCCAGCAGCACCGGCAGGGCAAAACGGACGATGTGGCGCCAGATCGTCCCCTCCGTCATGTTCACTGTGCGCTGCATGCTTGCCCGCCCCCCTTCTTTACCGGCTTATTATACGACCCGCCGCCACTCTCGTCAAGCGTTCCCGGCCACCCGCCGCCGGGCGGAAAAATGCCGGAGCGCCCTCTTTCGGGGCGCTCCGGCACGCTGTTTTATCCCGCGCTGCAGCGGCGCTTACTGCCTTTCCGGGGCGCGCAGGCGCTTTTGCAGCCAGTCTCTGCCGTCCACGAAGCGGCTGACGATGAATGACGCCACGTAGTCCCCCGCCGCGTTGACCATGGTAGCCGGCGGATCCACCAGATTGCCCAGCGCGATGGCGATGGGATAGGCCACCGCCAGCCGGTCCGGGAAGAACACGGTGCAGATCACCAGCTCGCCGGTACCGCCGCCGCCGGGGATGCCGGACATGGCCACCGAGGACACCACCGCCGCCAGAATCGCCAGGATCGCCCGGCCGGTGGTGAAATCCTGACCGAAGATGCCGAAGAGGAACGCCACCTTGATGATGGCGGACATGGCGGAGCCGTCCATGTGCATGGTGGCGCCCAGCGGCAGCACGATGTCCGACACGTCGGAGCTGATGCCCGTTTCCGCCGACACCTCCGCGTTGGTGGGCAGCGTTGCCACCGACGAGCAGCTGCCGAAGGCCATGGCCGCCGGGCGCAGCAGCTTGCGCAGCATCACCCGCACCGCGCCCTTTCCGCCGCCGAACCGTGCGTACAGCGGGAAAAAGACCAGCATATAGGCAAAGGACAGCACATAGTAGATCAGCAGCGTCCTGCCGTAATCACCGATGAGCTGGGCGCCGAAGGAGGCCACCAGCGCAGCAAAGAAGCCGAAAAAGCCCACCGGAGCTCCGTAGGTGATCAGCCGTACCGTCTTCATGATGCATTCGGTGATATCCGCCAGCACCGCCGCCACACGGCGACCCGCCTTACCCGCCAGCTGCACGCCGAAGCCGAACAGCACCGCCGCCACGATCAGCGGCAGGATCGCCCGGCGGCTGAACAGCTCCGGAAAGTCCGGTTTGGTGAAGAAATTGACCACCAGCTCCGGCGCGCCCAGTGCGCCGCCAACCTCTCCCTCAGCCGCCTCGTAGGCGCCCGTCACCGGCGGAAACAGACGGCACACCACATAGGTCAATACGCCGGCAATGGCCGCCGTGGCCAGAAACGTAGCCACCGTGACCCCCAGCAGCTTGCCCGCCCGGCGAGCACCGGACATGTTTGCGATAGCGGAGGCAATGGAAAAGAATACCATGGGCACCACCACGCAGAACATCAGATTGATGAACAGCGTGCCCAAGAACTCCAGCCGTGTCGCCCCCGGATCCACCACCTCGCCGCCGGCGTCGCGCACCGCCGGCCAGATCGCGCCCGCCGCACAGCCCAGCACGATGCCCAACAGCATGCACAGAGTGAAGCGGTTGCTCTTAAAAAAACGTTTCATTGCTTCTCTCCTTCCCCGCGGCGCTCCGGCGCCGCTGTTTTTTGCTCTTCACACTATGCGCCGCGGCTTGTTCCACATGCGCCCGGACATCCTGTTTTTACCGTTTTGAAAATTTTGTTATCAATTTGTAATTTTTTTGTAGCTTTTTTGAAACCGTTGTGATATACTGTATCCATCGCAGGAGCCCGAGGGCGGGTTTCTCCCTTTCCGAAAGGAGCTTTTCCCATGTCAAGAAAGCTGTGCGCTGCGGCGCTGGCGATCTGCACGCTGTTGGTTTGTGCGGTGTCCGCCTACGCTGCTCCGGCGGAGCAAACTGAATACGGCGCAGCCTGTCAGGCTCTGGCTGACTCCGGCGTGACCGCCGGGGCAGAGCTTGCCGTGAGCGGCACCAGCTCGTGGCAGCTGGCCATTGACATGGGGCTGTTGAGCGGCGAGGGCGAGCTGGCGCTGGCCTCTCTGCCCACGCTGGCTCTGCAGGCGCAGCAGGAGCTGACCGCCGCACAGCAGGACGCGGCAACTGACGCCGCCGACGCGGCCGCCGCCGCGCTGCAGCAGGGCGGCGCCATGGTGACCGCCTTCAGCGCGGAGATCCTGACCCGGCCGGAGCAGGGCGCGGAATCGCTGCGCTGTGTGGTGTGCGGCAAGGTACTGCGGCTGCTGGGCGTCAGCGGCACGTGGTACCGGGTATCCTTCGGCGGCACGGAGGGCTACGTGGACGCCGGGCTGTGCGCGCTGGCAGATTACAGCGCCTACGAGGGCACCTGGGCCACCGGCACGCTGGAGGAGGACGTCATCAACCTCGCCTACACCTATCTCGGCACCCCCTACGTCTACGGCGGCAGCAGCCGCAGCGGCACCGACTGCTCCGGCTTCACCATGGCGGTGTTCGCCGCCTTCGGCTATTCCCTGCCCCACGGCGCCTCCGACCAGTATTACCTCAGCCGCCGGGTCAGCGACCGGGAGCGGCAGGCCGGTGATCTGGTGTTCTTCAATACCTACGGCGGCATCAGCCACGTGGGGCTCTATCTGGGCGGCGGGCAGTTCATCCACGCCAGCTCCAGCCGGGGCGTCACCGTCAACTCCCTGTACGAGAGCTATTACGCCAACGCCTATCTGGGCGCCGGACGGGTGATCGGCTGATCCCCCCATCGTTCTTCACAGCTTCGGGCGTCTGCTGTGGCAGACGCCCCTTTTATACGCATATATGTATATTTATGCAATTATTCGGAATATGCTCCCGTCATTGTGCTGCATATATTCACTAAAATCCCGCTATATCACCGGCAGCTTCCACAAAACTTATTGCTTTTATGAAATTTTATTCATTTTGTGGTTGACATTTATTCATTCCCGGCGTATGATATGCACCATCAGGAGGGCATCCCCCTCCGTCCAACAAAAATCACATCTTGAAAGAAAGCTGGGAAGAAAGATGAAAAAGGTATTTGCATTCGTTTTGGCGCTGGTGATGGTGCTGGCGCTGGCCGCCTGCGGCGGCGGAACGGACAAGAAGGACGATACGGTACTGGTGCTGGGTACCAGCGCGGACTACGCTCCCTTTGAGTTTATGTATCCCGACGAAAACGGCGAAATGGTATACGGCGGCATCGACGTGTCCGTGGCGCAGTTTATTGCCGGCGAGATGGGCAAAGAGCTGAAGATCGAGAACATGGGCTTTGACTATCTGCTCACCTCCATGGACAAGGGCGACTTCGACATGGTCATCGCCGCCATGGAGGCCACCGAAGACCGTTTGGAAAACGCCGACTTCTCCGACCCGTACTACACGGACGTGCCTCCCGCCATTCTGGTCAAGGCCGGCGCGGCGGACGCCTATCAGACGCTGGCTGATTTCGAGGGCAAATCCGTGGGCGCGCAGGCCGCCACCACCAAGCTGGAGATCATCGCCGACAGCATGCCCGGCGCCAACGCCGTTTCGCTCCAGTCGGTGCTGGATCTGATCAACGAGCTGGTGTACGACAAGGTGGACGCCGTGGTGCTTGACGGCGGTGTGGCACAGCAGTATGCCGAGGCGAACAGTGATCTGGTCATTGCCGCCGCCTCCTCCGAGCTGGGCGAGGCCGCCCCCTATTGCGTGGCCGTCGCCAAGGGCGATCCCAAGGGGCTGCTGCCCGCCATCAACGCCGCGATTGCCAAAATGAACCAGGAGAACAAGATGGAAGCGTTCATTGCCGAGGCGGACGCGCTGGCGAATGTGGCCGTTGAGGTCAGCGCCGACTAAAAAAGAAACCGCAAAGGAACAAAGCCGCCGGCGGCTTGTCCGCTCCGGCTTTGTTCCTTTGTGTACAGAGAGGAGGCCGCACCGTGTGGTGGAGTGACCTGTTCAGCGGGATGCGCCCGTCTGATTTTTTCAATTTTGCCTTTTTGCCAAAATATGCCACGGCGTTTGTACGGGGCGTTGAGTACACGCTGCTGCTGGCGATCGTGTCTGTTTTGCTGGCGGTGATCCCGGCGCTGGCGCTGGCGCTGATGCGCCTGAGCAAAAACAAGCTGGTCAAGTGCATCTCCGGCGCCTACATCGCGCTGTTTCGCTCCACGCCCATGCTGGTGCAGCTGTCCATCATCTACTACGGGCTGTTTTACGCCATCTCGCTGCCCCGCGTCACGCTGCTGGGCTTTGTGGACGTCAGCCGTTTTGTCCCCGGCGTGGTGGCGCTGGCGCTGAACAGCTCCGCCTATGTGGCGGAGATCTTCCGCGCCGGCATTCTGGCGGTGGACGCCGGGCAGACGGAAGCCGCGCGCTCGCTGGGCTTGAGTTCCTGGCAAAGCATGCGTCTGGTGGTGCTGCCGCAGGCCATCAAAAACGTGCTGCCCGCTTTGGCCAACGAACTGGTGACCATGGTGAAGGAGTCCTCCATCTGCTCCGTGCTGGGCATGGCGGAGATGATGTTCGCCGCCAAGACCATTGCCGGCTCCACCGGCATCTCACTGGCGCCCTACACGCTGGCGGCGCTTGTCTACTTCTGCATCAACTATCCCGCCTCCAAGGGGATCGAGGCCATTGAAAGGAGGATGCGCCGCGGTGACAAGCAATGACGTTCTCATCCGGGTAGAACACCTGGTCAAGGCATACAACGACGGCGCGATCAAGGCGCTGGACGGCGTCAGCACGGACATAAAGCGGGGCGACGTGACGGTGGTCATCGGCCCCTCCGGTTCCGGAAAATCCACCTTTCTGCGCTCGCTGAATCTCTTGGAGCAGCCCACCTCCGGCAGCATCATCTTCGAGGGCGTGGACATCACGCAGAAGAAGGAAGCATCCGGCAAAAAGATCGACATCGATCTGCACCGGCAGAAAATGGGTATGGTGTTCCAGCATTTCAATTTGTTCCCCCACAAGACGATCCTGCAGAATATGACCATGGCGCCCATAAAGGTCAAAAAGATCCCCGCCGCCACAGCGGAGAAAAAGGCGCTGGAGCTGCTGGAGCGGGTGGGCCTTGCAGATCGGGCCGACGCCTATCCCATTCAGCTCTCCGGCGGGCAGAAGCAG
>JAFTBL010000011.1 GCA_017455225.1 Oscillospiraceae bacterium | reverse complement strand
TTCCCCTTGTACCCCAAGGGCATTTGCTCCACCAGCCGCTCCTTCGTCGCGGGGTGTCGCTAGCAGGGGAAATCCCCGAAGCGCCGCTCCCCAAAAAAGCCTTCCCCTTGTGGGGAAGGTGTCACGGCGAAGCCGTGACGGATGAGGTGCCCCCCCCGCGGCTGGCGCAACGGTGGGCAAGAGGTGTCACGGCGAAGCCGTGACGGATGAGGTGTTCCGCGACCCGGTTCCCGCGTATGCCCTCATCCACCCCCGCGGCGGCAGCGCCTTGCCGTGCCGGAGCCCTGCTGCTTTTTGCCCCTTTTCTTTTTCTGCCGCCTATGGTATGATGAAAAAAACGACATGGCGCAAGGAAGGAACGGAAGCATGGACGGGGAACTGCTGCAACAACTGCGGGCGGTGCGCACGCTGTCGCTGGTGGGCATGTGCAAAAACGCGGGCAAGACCACGGTTTTGAACTGGCTGCTGCACCACGCGGGGCGGGGCCGGGTGCTGGGACTGACCTCCATCGGGCGGGACGGCGAGTCCACCGACGTGGTCACCGGCACGGAAAAGCCGGGCATCTTCGTGCCGGAGGGCACGCTGATCGCCACCGCCCGGGATATGCTGCGTCTGGGCGACGTGACCATGGAGGTGCTGGAGACCACCGGCATCCCCACCCCGCTGGGCGAGGTGGTGGTGGTGCGGGCCCGCAGCGACGGCTACGTGCAGCTGGCGGGGCCGTCCATCACGGCGCAGCTCCACGCCCTGTCCGACCTCTTTTTTGAGCTGGGCGCGGAGCAGGTGATCATCGACGGCGCGCTGGGGCGGAAGTCACTGGGCGCCCGGTCGGTGGCGGAGGGCATCGTGCTGGCCACCGGCGCCAGCTACCACATGAGCATGGAGCAGGTGGTGGCGGACACCGCCGCCTTTTACCGCATCATGAACCTGCCCAAGGCGGAAACGCTGCCGGAGGAGACGGACGAGCCGCTGGCTCAAGTCCTGAAAAAGCGGCGGGAGGCGCTGGTCACCGGCGCGCTGACCGACGCCGCCGTGGTGCCGCTGCTGCGCAGCGGTGTGCTGACCGGGGCGCGGCTGGTGGTCAAGGACCCCAGCAAGGTGCTGCTTTCCGCCGACGTGCTGGACAAGATGGCAAGCCGCGGGGTACGGCTGGAAACGGTGGAGTCCGCCCGCACGCTGTGCGTGACGGTGAACCCGGTGTCGGCCTACGGCTGGAAATTCGACAAGACGGCGTTTCTCAACGCCATGCGATCGGCGGTGGACGCGCCGGTGGTGAACGTGAAGGAGGATATGGCATGATCTCCGTCAGCTTTGACGATAAGGTAAAGATCGGGCTCCAGTTCGTGCTGGAGAGCCTGCACGGCTGCAGTCCCTACGGCCAGCAGCGCATCCGCCGGCTCCGGTTTTACGCCCCGGAGGAGCGGGAGGAGCTGGAGCGGGAGCTGGGCAACGTGGAGCGCTGCGCCGCCTGTGCCCCGGCGCTGAAGGACGTGTACGACCGGGTGATGGTGCTGCTGTGCCAGATGAAGGACATCCGCACCTCCCTGCGGCGGATCCGGGACGGGGAGTGCCCCGACCCGGTAGAGCTGTTCGAGATCAAGGGCTACCTCCAGCGGCTGGAGGGTCTGATCCCCCTGTTTGAAGAGATCCGCGCCGCAGCCCGGGTGGAGGGCATCGTTTTTCACGATCCCGCGCCGGCACTGGCGGTGCTGGACCCGGAGAACACCCGTTCCAGGGGCTTTTTCATCCCCGACGGCGCCACGGAGAAGCTGCGGCAGATCCGCCGGGCCAAGAAGGACGTGGAGGAGCGGCTCTACAAGGCGCTGACCGACGCGGAGAAGGACGAGCTGCGGCTGCAGCGCACCCGGATCTGCGCCGAGGAGGAGAGCGAGGAGATGAAGGTACGCCGGGACATGGGCGGCCGGCTTGCCCCCATGGCAGAGGCTCTGTTGGCCGACGCGGACGCCGCCGGCGCGCTGGATTTTCTCATTCAGAAGGCTTTGTTTGCCGTGCGGTTCGGCGGCGTGCGCCCGGAGCTGACCGACACGGCGCTGGAGCTGGAGGACATGGTCAACCCGGAGCTGGTGGAGCTGTTGGAGCAGAAGGGCCGCGCCTTCGTGCCGGTGTCCATCGCGCTGGATCGGGGCGCGGCGGTGATCACCGGCGCCAACATGGGCGGCAAGAGCGTGGCCATGAAGACGGTGGCGCTGAACGCCCTGCTGTGTCAGGCGGGCTTTCTGGTGTGCGCCAAGCGGGCGCGGATGCCCCTGTTCCACACGGTGAGGATGCTCTTTGACGATCTGCAGTCCATCCAGTCGGGTCTGAGCGGCTTCGGCAGCGAGATCGTGGAGTTCCAGAAGGCGCTGGAGGAGGTGGAGCAGGGCTACTCCCTCTTTCTGCTGGACGAGTTCGCCCGGGGCACCAACCCGGACGAGGGCGCCGTGATCGTGCAGGCGGTGACCCGGTACCTCAACGGGGTCAACGCCGTGTCGCTGCTGACCACCCACTACGACAAGGTGGCCGAGCACGCCCGCATCCACTACCAGATCATCGGCCTGCGGGACGTGGATCCGGAGCAGATCCGCGCCGAGCTGGCGGTGACGGCGGAGGACGGCGTGGCGGTGATCGCCCGGCACATGAACTACGGCCTCTACCGGGTGGAGGGCGCGGCCGACTGCCCCCGGGACGCGCTGAACATCTGCCGGATGCTGTCACTGAAGCCGGAGATCCTGGCCGAGGTGGAAAAGGCGTACTGATCCGCCGCGACTTTTCGGTAAACGGGAAAAGTTGTTGTGCTTTCTGCCAAATTTCGTCTTGACATCCGGCGAAATTTGTATATAATTTAATTACAAAATACTGCATATCAGTCAATAGAGGTGCGAGGAGCAGGGTACCCGTCCGGTCGGTGGGGGCGTCGGTGACGCCGGGCGGGGAAGGGGCTCGTCGCCGAAAGGATCGCGCATGTCCCGGCGCGTTCCTTGGTGGCGCTGTGTAAGCATCGCTACTGTCATGTTGCAAGACATGGAGCGCTATTGGTCAACGAACCTTGACCGATGGCGCTTTTTTGCTGCTCCGCAGCGGTAAGGCGTTACCGGCAGGACTGCGGAGCGGCGTTTTGTTTTATAGACTATCCCTGCGGGGAAAAATAATGAGGAGGATATCACTATGGAGAAGATGACATCCACGCTGCGGCTGCGTATGAGCGCGAAGGACGCCCATTACGGCGGCAATCTGGTAGACGGCGCCCACATGGTGCACCTGTTCGGCGACGTGGCCACCGAGCTTTTGATCATGTGCGACGGCGACGAGGGCCTGTTCTGCGCCTACGACAACATCGAGTTCCTGGCGCCCGTCTACGCCGGCGACTACATCGAGGCCTACGGCGAGATCGAGCGCATCGGCAACACGTCCCGCACCATGCGCTTTGAGGCCCGCAAGGTGGTCAAGACCCGCCCCGACATCAGCGCCTCCGCCGCCGACGTGCTGCCCGAGCCCATCGTGGTCTGCCGCGCTCACGGCACCTGCGTCACCCCCAAGGACTGCCAGCGCATCCCCCGCACCCCCGAGATCGTGAAGCCCGGCGTCAAGACCGGCATGCGTCCCGAGGTCAAGTGAGCGGAGGAGCAAAGGAATGGAAAAGCTGATCATCACCGCCGCCATCTGCGGCGCAGAGGTCACCAAGGAGCATAACCCCGCCGTGCCCTACACCGTGGAGGAAATGGTGCGGGAGGCCAAGTCCGCCTACGAGGCGGGCGCCGCCATCCTGCACATCCACGTCCGCCGGGACGACGGCACCCCCACCCAG
>JAFTBL010000119.1 GCA_017455225.1 Oscillospiraceae bacterium | reverse complement strand
TCAGCAGATAGGGATGCACGTTTACCGCATGGGCCAGGAGTGCCAGGATCGGCAGGATCATCGTTGCCGTGGCGGTGTTGGAGGTAAACTCCGTCAGCACCATGACCAGCACAATGATGACCAGCACCAGAAGGGTCACGTTGACCCCGCTCAAGACTGTCAACTGCTTGCCGATCCAGCCCGAAAGCCCGGTGGTGGTAAAGCCCTTGGCGATGCACAGGCCGCCGCCAAAAACCAGCAGCACACCCCAGGGCAGCTTGTGGGCGTCCTTCCACTCCAGAAGCCGCGACCCGTTGCGCGCGGGCAGAATGAACAGAATGACCGAGGCGATCATAACAATGATGGTGTCATCCAGATGCGGCATCAGGGGCTTCAGCAAAAATGTCCGGCTAATCCAGGCCAGCGAGGTCGCGACGAAGATTACCAGCACTATCTTCTCCTCCCACTTCATGCGGCCGATCTTCTTCCACTCCTCGTCGAAGATATGCTCGCTGCCCGCTATTTCCTTCGGCATGCCCCGGAACTGCACCTTGGTCAGGTAGATCCAGCAGCCCACCAGCAAGACCAGCGACAGCGGCACACCGAACAGCATCCACTGGCCAAACGATATCTCCACGCCATACAATTGCTTGACCACGCCCACCAGAATCATGTTGGGCGGTGTGCCAATAAGCGTCGCCAAACCTCCGATGGAGGCGCTGTACCCGATGCCCAGCATGATGGCCCGGGCAAATTTCTGCTTTTCATGGGGAAGATTGGCCCGATCCAGCAGCTCGTTGATGCGCAGAATGACCGCCGAGGCAATCGGCAGCATCATCATGGCGGTGGCGGTATTGGAGATCCACATGGACAGAAACGCGGTGGCCAGCATGAAGTCGCCGATCAGCGCCCCGGGCGAACTGCCCAGCTTGGAGATGATCCCCAGCGCGATGCGGCGGTGCAGGCCCCACTTTTCCAAGGCCAGCGCCAAAATGAAGCCGCCCATGAACAGAAAGATGATGCTGTCGGCATAGGCACCCGCCACCTGCTTGCCCGGCATCGCGCCCGAAAGCGGCAGCAGTATCAAGGGCACCAGTGAGGTCACCTCCACCGGAATGGCCTCGGTCACCCACCAGCAGGCCACCCAGGCGGTGCTGGCCCGCACCAAGACACCGGGTTTGGAAAGATCTGCTGGCCGGACAAAGCCGGCTATCAGCAAAAAGAGCAGCGGGCCGCTCAAAAGTGTGATCCAGTAGACCTTCCTCTCACCCAAACGCTGAGATAGTGTATTCAAATCTCATCTCCCTTCTATCGATAAAGGAAAAATATATTTCTTCATGATTCCAGTTCTTCCAGCCACAGCACGCCGCAGGCGTCGCTCGGCATGAGCCAGCCGCCCCGGGGAGAAAGCCCTATGGCGCCGATCTGAGGACCGTCCACCATGCAGGAACGCTTGAACTGCTGGGAGAAGAAGCGGCGGTAGAAACGCTGCAGGCAGTCACGCACGAACGCGCTTTCATATTCGCCATGAAAAGCCTCCTCCGCCAGAAAGAACACCTTGCGCGGCGGGCAGCGCCGGCCGATGGCGTGGTAGAGGAAAAAGTCGTGCAGCCGGTACGGACCAAGGCTGCGCTCGGTTTCCTGGGCGCCGTTTTCTCCTGCGGGCAGCAGCTCCGGCGAAACCGGTGTGGCGCAGATATCCATCAGCACCTGCGCCGCAGTGGAAAATTCCTTCGAGGCGCACCACTCCACCACCTTGTACATCAGCGTTTTGGGAACGCCGCCGTTGACGTTGTACATCGACATGTGATCGCCGTTGTAGGTGCACCAGCCCAGCGCCGTTTCCGAAAGGTCGCCGGTGCCGACCACCAGCCCGTTGACCTGGTTGGCCAGATCCATGAGGATCTGCGTGCGCTCCCGCGCCTGCGCGTTTTCGTAGGTGACGTCGTGCTGTCCTTCCGGATGACCGATATCCTGAAAATGCTGCCGTACCGCGGCGCCAATCTCCACAGTGTGGAAATCCACGCCCAAAAGCTCCGCAAGTTTTTCCGCATTGCCGCGGGTCCGGCCCGAGGTGCCGAAACCGGGCATGCTCAGCGTCAGTATCCGTTCGCGTCCAATTTGCATCAGATCGCAGGCCTTGGCCGCCACCAGCAGCGCCAGCGTGGAATCGATGCCGCCGGAGAGACCAAGCACCAGCCGCTCCGCGCAGGTATGCCGCATGCGCCGGATCAGCGCGGTGGTTTGCAGGGCAAAGACTTCCTCACAGCACGCGGCAAGTTTCAACGGATCCGAAGGGACAAAGGGCGCGGCGTTCACCCTGGCCATGAGCCGGTCCACCGCCCGTTCCCGCAGGGTAAAGGGCACCCGCCGGAAAGTGCGGGCGGATTCCGCCATCGGCCCTTCCTCACGTGCCGCAGCAAGGC
>JAFTBL010000118.1 GCA_017455225.1 Oscillospiraceae bacterium | reverse complement strand
ACGGCGAATACGACGACCACGTGATCTCCGCCATCCGCTCCATCGGCATGGAGCCCATCCAGTGGGACGTGGACAGCCTGGACTGGAAGGACTACGACGCGGACACGATCTACCGGCGGGTCACCTCGCAGGTGGGCAGCGGCAGCATCGTGCTGTTCCACAACGCCGCCCTCCACACGCCGGAGGCTCTGCCCGCCATTCTGGAGTTTTTCCGGCAGGAGGGCTACACGGTGGTGCCCATCTCCCAGCTGATCTGCACCGGGGACTACACCATCGACCATACCGGCCGCCAGCACCCGGCGGAGCAGTAGTTTTTCATTTGTTTGCAAACCATGTAAAGCATGACCGCTTTACAGCAAAGCGCCTCGCAGATAAGAAAGCGTCCAAATCTGTGATCAGGCAACCGCGAGCTGATGCGCAGCGAAGCGAAGCTGTGCGAATTGTCCGCCAAAGGCGGACAATGAGTGCGCGGAGCAGGCTGCAAGCTCCTTGCCTAAAAACGGCGTAGCCGTTTATGGGCAGAGGCAACGCCCGTGCGGGGTTCTCCCCGCACGGGCGTTTTGCTTGGGATCACGGCGGCCTGTGCAAGATCGCACGCGCCGCTTTATTCCTGCGTGTCCTTTTCATTCCGGCCGGGCTCGCGCAGCGGCAGCTGCTTGCGCAGCGCCGGAAAGATCCGCCGCGCCTATGACTGTTTTTGCGAAAACGGCATTTTTTTATTCCATTTTCCCCTCTATACCGCCAAAAAACCGTATGCCCGTGCCCGCAGGGGCACAGGCATACGGCATGCGTATCCTGTAAAGCTCAATCGGCGATCTTCAGCGCGCCCACCATGTCGATCCTCCTGTTCTTCCGCGCCACCATCAGGCCCACCAGCAGCGAAACGCCGAAGGTCAACAGCACGGACACGCCGTAGGTCAGCCCGCCCAGCATCAGCTTCAGCTCGTACTCGCCTGCCAGCGCCGTCAAAAGCCACTGCAACACGCCCACGCCCGCCGGCAGGCCGATCAGTACGCCCATCACGGTCAGCCACAGGTTTTGGGAGATCAGCAGCCGCCCGATGTCCCGGTTGCGAAAGCCCAGCACCTTCAGTGTGGCCAGCTCCCGCGCCCGCTCCACGTAGCCCATGACGCCCAGATTGTACAGCACCACCACGCCCAGCACCATGGCCGCGATCACAAGGATCAGCACCATGCTGTCCATGATCTGGACGAAGCTGCCGAAGGTGTCCATCAGCTGCTCCTTGTCCTGCCGGCCGGTGATCAGCTCTGACGAGGGCACGTCGGCGGCGGCGCGGCCGGTGTAGATAGATGTGACGGTATAGTCGATCCCCAGCTCGTCCGCCAGACGGTCGCTCATGGTCACGCTCTCGGTCATCACGGAGCGGTTGTAGCCCGCCACCGTGGCGGTATAGGTCTTGTCCGAGCCGTAGGGGGAGAACGTGACCGTTTCGCCCACCGCCGCCCGATCCTTCAGCCGCAGGCACAGGTACACGCCGTCGTCCCCCGGCTCGATGCGCCGGTTGTCCTCGTCCACCAGATGATAAAGCCCCCGGTCGTTGTGCAGGATATCCAGCGTGACGGTGTCGCCGTCCAGACTGATGCCCGACAGGCTCTCCCAGTCGCCCTCCAGCCGCTCCGCCAGCGCCTTGGCCTCCGCTGCGTCCGCGCCCTCGGTCAGATTGACCTTGGTGGCGTAGGCGGAGACCTGATTGTCCAGCAGATCCAGAAATCCGGCCATGGTGTCACGCATGCCGAGGCCGCCCACCATCAGCACCATGCACCCCACCACGCCGATCAGCGTCATGGCGGAGCGGCTCTTGTGCCGCGCCAGATCCCGCAAATTCCACTTGTCGCCGAAGCGCAGGCGGCTCCAGCCCGGCAGCCGCTCCAGCGCGCTCTTTTTCATCCGCCTGGGCGTATAGGGGCGCAGGGCGTCGGCGGCGGTGCCGGCCAACTGGCGGCGCACGGACACGAAGCTGATGACCGTCAGCAGCACCACGGTGCCCGCCATCACCGGGTAGCAGAAGGTCGGCACGGCGGCGCTCCAGTCCGGCATGTCGAAATAGGTGCCCATCATGCCGTTTTCGCTCATGATCAGCTTGCACACGCCGTAGCCCAGCGCCGTGCCCAGCGCCGTGCCCAGCAGACCGATCACCAGCCCGTAGGAGGTGTAATGCAGCAAGATGCGGCGGTTTTTGAAGCCCAGCGCCTTCAGCGTTCCGATCTGGGTCTTTTCCTTGGTGGCGATGCGGTGCATGGTGGTGACCATGGTCAATATGGCGATGGCCAGAAACAGCACCGGCAGCACGGAGCCCATGGTCTTGCCCTCCTCCGCTTCGCCGCCTGCCTCCTTGTACACCGTGTGATCGTCCTTGGACACCACCATGATGGTGCGCCCCAGCGCGCGGCTGACGGCGTCCTCCAGCCGGCTCTTTTCAAGGGCCGAGCGCAGGTGGATCTGCACGTAGGCCTTGTCCTCCGCCGCCCGGAGCGTTTCCTCCGTGACCAGCCGCTCCACCGCCTCGTCGAGCCCCGCCTCGGGCACGCCGGAAGCGCGCAGAGCGTCCGCCGCCTCCTGCCGCGCCTGCTCCCGCAGCACCGAGCGGAGCTTGGCGGGCGAGAGATAGGCAAAGCCGAAGCTGGTGTAATCCGGCATCACCTGATTGGCGTCCGCCAGACAGATCATATGCTCGCCGGACTTGATCAGCCCCACGATCTCACCGCTGATCTCCGTGCCCTGCAGGGTGAGGCGCAGCGTGTCCCCCAGCCGATAGCCGTTGGCGGCGGCAAACTTGTCGGACAGCCACAGTCCGTCGCCCTCCGGGTCGTAGTCCGCGCCGTCGGTCACCGTGAAGGCGGACACGGTGAAGTTTTCGCTGACGTCCAGCGCCAGCGCCTTGTTGGCCTGCCCCTGCAGGTCGAGATTCACCGACAGGAACCGGGTGGCGTCGTCCACGCCGTCCAGCCCGGCCACGGCGTCCAGCTCCGCCGCGGTGAAGCCGGTCTGGGAATACAGGCGATAGTCCGCATAGCGGGTCTGTTCAAAAAAGCGGGAGGTGTCCACCTCAATGGTGCGCCACTCCATGTTGAAGCCCAAAAACATGCCCACGCCCAGCGTGATCATCAGCACCATGGACAAAAACTGCGCCTTATAGCTCCAGGCGGTGCGAAACAGTTTTCTCAGCAGCATCACCAGTCCACCTCGTCCGCCCGCAAGGGCTTCGCCTGCTCCTCCACCGAGCGGATCTTTCCGTTTTTCACCCGGATCACCACGTCCGCCATGCGGGCGATGCTCTGGTTGTGGGTGACCACCACGATGGTCTTGCCGTACTGCCGCGCCATATCCAGCAGCAGCTGCAGCACCATGACGCCGGTTTCGGAGTCCAGCGCGCCGGTGGGCTCGTCACACAGGAGGATCTTCGGGTTTTTGCACAGCGCCCGGGCGATGGAAATGCGCTGCTGCTCGCCGCCGCTGAGCTCCGCGGGGAAGTTGTTCCGGTGATCCGACAGCCCCACCTTTTCGATCATCTCCCCGGCGTCCAGCGCCCTGGGCGCGATCTCCGACACCAGATGCACGTTTTCGTACACCGTCAGCGTGGGGATGAGATTGTAAAACTGGAACACGAAGCCCACGGTGGCCGCCCGGTAATCCGCCAGCTGGTTGTCGCTCAGCCGGGAGATATCCTGCGAGCAGACGGTGATCGTCCCCTCGCTGGGGCTGTCCAGCCCGCCCAGCAGGTTCAATAGCGTGCTCTTTCCCGCGCCGGAGGGGCCCAGGATCACCACGAACTTCCCCTCCTCCAGTGTGAAGCTGACGTCGTCCAGCGCCCGCAGGACGTGGTCGCCGCTGGTATAGATCTTCGACACGTGGTCAAATTGTACAATAGGCATTTCCCGTTCCTCCTTACTCTCTGCCGAAAAAGCCCTTCTTGTGCCAAGGCTCCGCCGTCATGGACAAAAAGCGGTAGCCCGTTTTGTCTATGGCCGCCTGCAGCGCTGCCTCCTCCGGCATCTCGTCGCACAGAAAGACTGCCTCGCCCGCGGCGTGGGACGCGCGCAGCTTCCTCGCCGCCGGCACCGCCGCGCGAATGGTATCTTTGATGTGCGCCTCGCACATTCCGCAGGCCATGCCCTCGATCTTCACTGTCACCTGTACCATGCGTTTCTCCTCTTTCCCGTGTTGCATTATGTTAGTATATACTAACCTGTTGCCTGAAAAAAGGCGGCCCGCGCCGCAAGCAGCAGTTAGATATTGCTAACTGCTGTCAGTATAGCACGAGCCGCCGCCTTTTGCAAGGGGTTTTGCGGATTATTTTGCATCAAACCGGGGCTGTCGGGTCAGCTTGGTGAACAGGTCCTCCATCAGTGCGTCCCGGCGGATATGGTACACGTACCGGATCGCGGGGCGATCCGGCGCGCTGTGCCACAGGTGATCGTAGCCGGGAACGGGCGCCGGGATCAGCTTGTCCTCCATGAACCCGCCCCGCAGCAGCCACGCCACGGCGCACACGTCCCAGATGGGCTTGCTCCAGCACCGGCCCCGGCGGTTCTCCTCCACCTCCGCCACGGCGGCGGCGCACAGGTAGTCACACAGCGCGTTTTTGCCCAGCAGCCAATGC
This sequence comes from Oscillospiraceae bacterium, assembly GCA_017455225.1. The sequence goes on along the minus strand of JAFTBL010000118.1, from coordinate 9,245 downwards.
TCCAGCTCGTAGCGGGTGGTGGCGAAGGCGGACACCACCCCCTTGCAGGGCAGCAGCACCACCGCCGCACCGCTGCCCAGCACCACCCGGGCGGCGGCCACGTCCTGCCGGCAGTTGAACTCCCGGTTGTCCGGCCATTCCAGCGCGTGACCGCCCAGCCACACCACCACGATGCGCTCCGCGATCTCCGGGCGCAGCAGCAACGCCGACGCCACGTCCGTGATGGCGGCGATGGCGATCACATACAGCGGCCGCTGCGGCGTATACTCCATGGCAAGGGCGGCAAGATGCTCCGCCGCCTCTGAGGGCACCGGCGTGCTCTCATCCGGCAAAAAGCCGCCGCTTCCCCGGTGCAGCAGCGGGTGCAGGTCGTCCCGCCCCAGCAGGGACAGCACCTTTTCCGCCTCGGCGTAGCTGCGCTCCATCCCCTCCCGGGGGGTGGCCACCCGACCGTTCAGAAACGGCGCGGCGTAGACGGCGCGCAGGCGCAGTTCGTCGTCGCTGCGCACCAGATAGGACAGGGCGAACTGGTCGTCGATCTCGTTGAACGTGTCCGTATCCAGCACCACGTCCACGGGGCCGGCCGGCCTTTGCAGCCGGGCCGCGCGGAACAGATCACTCTTCATTTGCTCCGCCGCCTCCCTGCACGCTCCTGCGGTATTTGCCCGGCGTCATGCCGTAGCGCCTGGCAAAGGCGCTGCGGAAAAATGACGCGTTCTGATAGCCCACCTCGCTGATGATCTCCCCCACCGGCAAGGAGGTGGAGGCCAACAGCGCCGCCGCTTTGGCGCAGCGCTCGCCCTGCAGGTATTCTGACAGCGTCATATGGAACTCCCGCTTGATCCACCGGCTGGTGTGCCCCTCCGTATAGCCCAGCACCCGCGCCAGATCCTTCAGATCCACATTGGCCAGATTGCAGGCGATATACGTTTTCAGTATCTTGCGCTGATCCGCCGCGTTTTCGCCGGTGCAGGGCGCCATGCCGTCCACCGCCTCCAGCACGTCCGCAAGGTACGGGATCGACACGGCCGCTCCCTTGCGGGAAACCGCCATGGCGGCCGCCGCCGAGGCGTTTTTCAAAATCACCTCGTGGGACTCGCCCCGGCAAAGGCCGGCCACAAAATAGCCGGTGAAGGTGTCCCCCGCCCCGGTGGAGTCCACCGCCGTGACGTTGTAGGCAAACTGGCGGTACAGCTTGTGCCGGTGGAGGTAGATGCTGCCCTTCCCCCCCAGCGTCAGGATCACCCGCAGATCCTCGTATTTCTCCGAGGCGTAGGAGAGGAAATTGTAGGGCTTGTCAGAGCCCATCCACTGCCCCGCCTCCGTCTCATTGAGGATGACGCAGAAGATCTTGCTCAGGTCGATCTTGAGAAGCTCCGGGGAGAAGGGAGACGGGTTCAAAACGATCTTCATCCCCAGCTCCGCCGCCCGCTCCACCAGATACAGCACGTTGCTGATCTCGTTTTGCAGCAGCAGGATGTCCCCCTTTTGAAAGCCGCTCAGCACCTGATCGATATAGTCGGTGGTCACCTCTGCGTTGGCGCCGGGGTAGACCAGTATGGCGTTCTCCCCCGCGTCGTCCAGCTGGATGATGGCGCGCCCGGTGGCGGTGTCCGTCTGGCGCAGATACCGCAGGTCCACGCCGTCCTGCCGCAGCACCGGCGTCAGCAGTGTGTCGCCCTTCCCGATGCACCCGGCAAAGAAGCACTTCACCCCCGCCCGCGCCAGCGCCACGGACTGGTTCAGTCCCTTGCCGCCGGGAAATTGTCGGAACGTCCTTACCGCCTGCGTCTCGCCGCCGCGCACGAAGTGATCCACCTCGTACACCGCGTCGATGTTGCAGGAACCAAAGCTCAATACCGCCATCCGCGCACCTCCCAAGTGTTTTTCCCCGCGTCCCTGTCCGGGGCGGGGGTTCTGTTGCTACCATTATAAACGCTCTCCGTCCAAAAGGAAATATCGGTTTTCAGCCTTTGAAGGACGGATTTTGATATGTGCTCCCGTTTTCCCCCGGCGCGATCGACCGCCGTCCGGCCTCCGGCGCCGTATCAGCCTGTAAAGTGTATTTACTTTACGGGGTGCGCTTTTTCAATAGTCGGAGCGTTTCTCCCATTTTTTGCTTTACTCCCGCGGCCGCATATAGTATGATGGGGGTGAAAACGAAACAGGAGGCGATCGCCATGGAAAACGCGATGGAGCTGATGCGCGCACGGCACAGCGTGCGCCAGTATCTGGAAAAACCAATCCCGCAGGAGGTGCGGCAGTCGCTGGACGAATACGCCGCACGGCTGAACGGCGAGAGCGGACTGCACCTGCAGCTCGTCTACGACGAGCCCGCGTGCTTCGATTCCCCCATGGCGCACTACGGCAGCTTTGCAAACTGCGCCAACTATATCGCCGTGGTGGGGCGGCGCTCGCCCGGTCTGGAGGAGCGCTGCGGCTATTACGGCGAGCTGCTGGTGCTGAAGGCGCAGGAGCTGGGGCTGAACACCTGCTGGGTCGCCCTGACCCACGGAAAGAGCAAGGCGGCGGTGGCCGCAGGCGAAAAGGAGGTCATCCTCATCGCGCTGGGCTACGGCAAGACCCGGGGCGTGCCCCACAAGAGCAAAGCGCCGGAGCGCGTCAGCGATCTTGCTGCCGACTCCCCCGACTGGTACCGCCGGGGGGTGGAGGCCGCTCTGCTGGCGCCCACCGCCATCAACCAGCAGAAGTTCACCCTCCGCCGCGACGGCGACCGGGTCAGCCTGACGGCCGGGCGTCTGGGCACGAATCTGCAGGTGGATCTGGGCATCGTGAAGTGCCATTTCGAGCTGGGCGCCGGCAAGGAGAACTTCCGCTGGGCGTGACCGCCGTCCTTTCCCGCCGGTTCTGTGTAAAGTATAAATACTTTACAGGTATATCATAAAAGGCCATGGCAGACCCTTGCGGTCTGCCATGGCCTTTTTGTTCATTCGCCGCCCGTCAAGCGCACGACGGCGGGCTCCACGCCCAGCGCGGGCAGGATGATGCTCGTCAGATCCTTCGTGCGAAAGCGGAGCGAGCTGGTGTTTTCACAGGGGTGACAGCCAAACAGCTCCTCCCCCAGCACGTCCTCATCGATCACCAGACGCACCCGGTGCTCCCGGTCGTTCATCAGCCCCAGCACCGACACGCTGCCGGGGTGCACGTCCAGCAGCTCCGCCATGGCCTGCTCATCGGCAAAGGACAGGCGGCTCACCCCCAGCTGGCCGGACAGTTCCTTGGTTTTGAAGGGCTTGTCCCCCGGCATCACCAACAGGTAAAAATCCGTCTTCTGCCGGTTGCACAAAAACAGGTTTTTGCAGATGCGCACCCCCAGCACCTTGTCCACCTCCGCGCAGACCTCCATGGTGGTGGCAGGGCGGTCGGGGTGATCCGTGCGGTCAAACGGCACACCCAGCTCATCCAGCAGCCGGTAGACGCGGATCTCCCGCTCCTCCCGGCCGGTCAGATCCCGGGGCAACCCATGCAGCAGCTCCATACAGTCCCTCCTCCGATCCTGTTCGCTCCCGTCCATTATACGGCATAGTACGCCTTTTGTCCATACGAACCGCCCCTCCGGACGTATCCGTAGGGGACGGACGCAGTTCAAAAAGCCGGCCGCCAATATTTTTGCCCTTTACTTTTTCTCTTGCCCGTATTATAATTTTCCCGTCAACTTCGTTCAACAATAAGCAAAATGTTGAAGTAATAAACCGTCATTCCGCGTATAGCCTGCAGAAACGGCCACCATCGCTCAAACAGGGGGACTATCTTATGCTGAACAAGGAACGCGAACAGCAGATCCTGTACATTTTGAACAGCAGCAACGGCTTCGTCACCGTCAAGCACCTGTGCGAGATGCTGTACGCCAGCGAATCCAGCGTGCGGCGCGACCTGAAGGCGCTGGAGCAGCAGGGGCTGGTGAAGCACATCTACGGCGGGGCGCAGCTGGTAGGCGGCTTTTCCGGCATCATCACCTTTGACCTGCGCACCCGGCAGAACGTGGCCGCCAAGCGCGCCATCGCCCACAAGGCGGCCACGCTGGTGGCAGAGGGCAGCGTGGTGTTTCTGGATCAGTCCTCCACCGCCTTCTATCTGGCGGAGGAGCTGGCCAGCCGCAGCACACTGACAGTGGTGACCAACAACGCCGAGATCCTGCTGCTCCTGTCCCGGAGCAACGTGCGGGTGGTGGCGTCCGGCGGCTATGTGAGCCAGGAGAACCGCAACTGCCTGCTGGGCGGCGACGCCTGCAAGACCTTTGAGAGCATTTACGCCGAATACATGTTCTTCTCCGCCCGCTCCCTGTCCCGGGAGGGGATCATCAGCGACTGCGACCGGGAGGAGATCCTGGTGCGAAACGCCATGATGGAAAACGCGCGGCAGCGGGTGTTCCTGTGCGACAGCAGCAAATTCGACTCCCGCTCCCCCTATCGCCAGTGCTCACTGAACGATGTGGATTATCTGGTATGCGAGGAGTCGCCCGCCGGCCATCTCGATCTGGATCGCATCCGGGCGCAGGTGCTTTAAACAACCGTCCTCTATACGCAAACGGGCGGCATATCCCCGCGGGGATATGCCGCCTTTTCCTGTGCTCATATTGCCCGTTACTGCACCTTGATGACGATCTTGGTCAGATCCTTCTTGTTTTCGATGAACTGGGTGAACGCCTCCTGGATCTCCTCCAGAGGATAGATCCGATCCACGATCTTCTCCAGCTTTTCCACCGGGATGCCGCCGTTGTTGATGGCGGAAAGGCAGACCTGAAAATCGTTGCAGTAGCGCTTGATGGTCTTGAGCTGGATCTCAGCCGTGCAGAGATTGCGGAAGTGGAAGGGCACGTCGCCCTGCACGTTGCCCACGATGACGATGGTGCCGCCCCGTTTGGCGATCCAGCTGGTCTGGGCGGTGGTGACCCGGTTGCCCGCGGTCTCGAACACCACATCCGCCCCCTCGCCGCCGGTCAGACGGAGGATCTCCGCCTGGGCGTCGCACTTTGACGCGTCCACGATCTCGTCCGCGCCCAGCTCCCGGGCAAGGCTCAGACGCTTTTCAAAAAGGTCGCTTACGATGATCTTCCCCGCGCCCCGCTGACGGCAGCACAGCAGCGTGCAAAGCCCGATGCAGCCTGCGCCCAGGATCACCACCGTCTTCGGCGCCTCCACCTCGCCGGTTCTGGCCGCGTGCATGCCCACGGCCAGCGGCTCCATCAGCGCGCCGGTCAGGGTGGTCATGCCGTCGGGCAGGAGGAACACCGTGTCCGCAGGGACGGCCACGTATTCGCAGAACAAGCCGTCGTCCGGCGGGCAGGACAGGAATTTCATGCTGCGGCAGATATTGTACCGCCCCTGCCGGCAGAATTCGCAGTGGCCGCAGGGGATGCCCGGCTCGATGACCACCTTCTGCCCCGCCTGATACTTGGCCACGCCCTCGCCCAGCTCCACGATCTCGCCGGCGGCCTCGTGACCCAGCACCAGCGGATAGTTGACCGTGCGACTGCCGATGTGACCCGCCTCGAAGAATTCGGCGTCCGAGCCGCAGATGCCGCAGTACTCGATCTTCACCAGCACCTCGCCTGCCGCCGGACGCGGCCGGGGGCGCTCCTCCACCACGATCTTTTGCAGTTCCTTCAGCGGTGCAGCTTTCATATCGTTACGACTTCCTTTCTCTCACCGCGCGACCAGTAGCGCGGTCGATTGTTTTCTGTTGCTATGCTATCACTTTCGTTCCCTTCCGTCAAGAAAAAGGCGCACATTTCCCCTCCCGCCCTCCGCCGTGTTGATTTACAATTTAAGCCGAACAAGGGAAATGCTTGTTTAGTTTGTAGAAAGGAGTTTTTGGTATAATTGTTAAGGTTATCAGTAAAGAGTATGATGTATTGCTATGGCTCCGATCCCGTAAGGAGACGCCGCGGACACATAAAAACGCGAGGGCCTGTGCCCTCGCGTTTTTTCGTTTTTCATTCCGCCGGCTCCGTGGCCTGAAATTGCAGCAGCGTAGTCTGGCGGTACGTCTCCCCCGCCTTCATGGGGAACGCCGGATAGTTGGGCGAGCAGGGATAGTGCTGCGCCTCCAGCGCAAAGCCGCCCCGCAGCGGATAGCGCACGCCGCCCTTGCCGGGCAGGTGGCTGTCCGGCAGGTAATTGCCGGAGTAGAACTGCAGGCCCGGCTCGGTGGTGGCCAGCGTCAGCGAGATGCCCGTTTCGGGGCTGTAAGCCAGCGCCGCCGGCGCGGCGCCGGGGCGCAGAACGTAGCAATGATCGTAGCCGCCCACCAGCTCCATCTGCTCGCAGGTGATGGGAAAGCCCTGCCCGATCCGCCGCAGACGGCGGAAATCCATGGCGCCCTCCGCCGGCAGGATATGCCCCGTGGGGCAGGAATCGTCCGCCGTTTCCAGAAATTCGTCGGCGGCCAGCTGCAAAAGCTGATCGTCCACGGTGCCGCTGTCGTGGCCGGAGAGGTTGAAATAGGATTGGTTGGTGAGATTCAATACCGTGTCCCGATCCGACGTGGCCTCGTAGTGTATAGACAGCACGTTCGCCTCGTCCAGAAGATAGGTCACGCTCACCTCCAGCGTGCCGGGGAAGCCCTCCTCCCCGTCGGGACTGACGTAGGTCAGGCGCAGTCCCTGCCCGCAGACACAGGCGCGGAACACCCGGCGGCTCAACACACCGTGAAGGTGGTTGGCGCCGTCGTTGGCGCTCAGAACGTATTCCCGGCCGCCCAGCGTGAAGGCTGCGTTCTTGATCCGGTTGGCGTAGCGCCCCACCACGGCGCCGAAACAGGGGTCGTTCTTCTCATAGGACGCCAGATCGTCATACCCCAGCACCACGTCCACCGGCCGTCCGGTGCGATCCGGCACCAGCAGGTGGGTCAGCGCGCAGCCGTAGTCCAGCACCCGCGCCTCCACGCCGCTGCGGCTGGTCATGGTGTAGCAGGTAACGACCTGCCCGTCGGCGGTGGTGCCGTAGGGTTTATTTGTAATTCGCATTGAAACGCCCTCTTCCTGCTTCGCAGAATCTCTTATTGGGCCATATTCCCCTTTATTGCTTTCTTCAGCGTATATACCAGATACGCTGTGCTGACTGAGCCGGAAACCAATACCACGGTCACTGTCGCCAGTGCAGCGCCGATGCTGCCCCACCATTGGATAAAGAAGTAATCAGCCGCGATATTGACCGCGCTTGCCAACACGGCCACAAACAAGTTAAACTTGAGCTTTCTTTGTGTAACGAGTATGTTGCCCGAGAGCACCCGGAACGTGCTGGAGAAAAAGTAATTGGCCGACAAGATCCTAAAAACCGGTACAGCTTCCAGATATTCGCTTCCAAACACTATTCGTATGATAAGCGGCGCCCCGGCAAACAAAACACCCGAAACAACTATATTGAAGCCCCCAAAGACGAGAAGGATCCTCTTATACTGTTTCATCACCCATTCGGGATCCTTACGGCGCTCAGCAAGCTTTGGGTAAAGATAAGTAACCAAGGCCAAAGGGATAAACGTCAGTGCCGTAGGGATGATCGTAGCGACTTTATAGCTTGCAAGAAGCGTTTCTCTGGGATCTACAATGCTCAGCACAAAAAGATCCAGAAGGTACAGCAGTTGGGACAGGCCATTGTTGCACATGGAAATAGCAGAAATCGAGAAAAGTGCTTTCCGCTCCTCATCAGGTACGGATCCCTGTAGCGGCAAGCGGACCCGGTAGACAATCGCGCTGAGTATGATGGCAGCAATATAGGAAAAATAGTGTCCAAGCACCATTCCTTTTTCTCTGAACAGCAATGCGCTCACGGCAGAAACAATAAACAGCATCACTGTTTTGAACGTATTCAGCGCCGCATATTCCTTGTTGCGCTTTTGAGCCCGTAGATAAACGTTAATCAGTTGATAGACCATTTGAGCCATCGGGAGCAGGCAAAGCATGACAAGCAGACTTTTCGCCCCCTGGATCTTCAAAGGTGCAAACAGGCCGATGCACAGCAGTGTCAAAGAGAGTATCACGTTGAACCGCAAACCCACCTTAACACCATACCCCGTGATCTGCTTTACATACTGCTCCTCGCCGCCATGCTCGCTGGACAGCTGCAGTACGCCGGAATCGATCCCGAGGCCGTTGAACAGCAGAACGATCCCGTATATATTCCACGCATTTGTAAACGTACCGTATTCACTTTTGCTTAAAATATGAACCAAAACGGTACTGCTGAGAAACGAGATCGCATTGTTAATGATGCTGCCTCCAAAAATATGAAGAAAACCCGTTCGAACCAGCATCTTGATTTTTGAAAGTAGCTCTTGCATCTCTTGTGTCCACCCCCATGGGTTTACGCCAAAAAGTACATTTTTGCAGCGGAGAGGACCGTCAATACCATTGCTTTTTCAGTAGCATTTCCCGTTTGATACAATTCCTCAAGGTCTGAGCGCAATAAGGGGGAAATCAAATGATCCACCGATTTAAGACGATCCTCGGCATAGCGATCAAGGTAAGACGACAGCTCCGCGTTCTTGTCGAGCCAATAGTCGATCGGATTCATGTGATCCGCGCTTTTTTCTCCCGTAAAGAACTGTGCCAGCTTCTTGGGCCCTTTGCGCAACACTCTTCTGATCCTGATCTCGTTCTTTCCGGCCAAAGGTCTGGCGCCGGTCTTCTCCCAAACAAATCGATCTGCCTGCGGATGCTTTTCCATGATCCACCGCTTGTAAATACGGTGCCCGATCCGATATCCGACAGGAATATCAAGACAAGTCTGGATAAAATCCACGTCAAGAAAGGGAGAGATCGGTTCTACGTAGTTCTTTCGGATCATGTGAGTATTGACCGCGCCATGAAATAAGCGGGCATAGATGAGATACGTTTCGTAGCAGTCAAATCGGCGATAATAGTCGGTTATACTTGTATCCAAGCGCTTTCTTAAACGCTCTGAATACATACAAGACGGCGTATGCCTGTCCTCATCTTCCTCGCTTTTGAAAAACGACCCCAAAATCGCATCGCCTATCATGCCTGTGTGCTCTATGCCGAAAGCGTCCTTGTTCAAAACCTCCAGCAATCGCTTCCCACCGGTAATTCCCGAATAGAGCGAAAGGCCGCCATTGAGAAACACGATCTCATCGATATCATAAAGAAAGCTGGCATCATCCAGTTGCTTGACAAGTATTTCGTCTTTCCAATACGCCGCGATCTGCTTGGCAATGATCTCATCCAGATAATTACCCTTGCAATATGTAAGCAATTGAAGATGCTT
>JAFTBL010000117.1 GCA_017455225.1 Oscillospiraceae bacterium | reverse complement strand
GTGGGCGGCGCGGTTTTTATCATATCAAAGAGCATCGCAGATTTCGCGCCGCGCACGGCGCGAAGAGTTCAAACCGTAATGTGCCGCGGCGTGTACGTGGCAAATTACACTGCTCAGACTACGGAGTGTGCGAATTGTCTGCCAACGGCAGACAATGAGTGCGCGCAGTAGGCTGCAATCTCTTTTGACAAAAACGGCACTGCCGTTTTTGTCAATCTTAAACCCGCGCTGTCCCGCGGGACAGCGCGGGTTTTTGTTTTGCTTCAGTCCGTACCCAGCAGCATACGGTCGTTGTCCAGCGCCCGGCCGGAGAGCTGCCGGAACTTCTCCAGCAGATCCGGCACGGTGAGGCCGGCACGCTGAGCGCCGGAGACGTCGAAAATGATCCGCCCCCGATCCATCATCACCGTGCGGCTGCCCAGCTCCAGCGCCGAGGTCATGTTGTGGGTGATCATCAGGCAGGTCAGATGCTGCTCCTCCACGATCCGGGTGGTCAGCTCCAGCACCTTTTCCGCCGTGGCGGGATCCAGCGCCGCCGTATGCTCGTCCAGCAGCAGCAGCTTGGGCGGGTCGATGGTGGCCATCATCAGCGTCAGCGCCTGACGCTGACCGCCGGACAGCAGACCCACCGGCTGGCGCATCCGGTTCTCCAGATCCATGCCCAGCAGGGACAGCTTTTCCCGGAACAGCGCCTTGTCCGCCCGGGATACGGTGGAGATCCACCCGCCGTGACCCGCCGCCAGCGCCAGATTTTCCTCGATGGTCATGCCCGGCGCGGTGCCCCGCATGGGGTCTTGAAACAGCCGCCCGATGTGGAACGCCCGCTTGTGCTCCGGCTGCAGCGTGATGTCAGCGCCGTCCAGCCGGATGGAGCCGCTGTCGGTAAGGAAGGAGCCGCAGATGGCGTTGAATAGCGTGGATTTGCCCGCGCCGTTGGCGCCGATGATGGACACGAATTCGCCCCGGGATACCTCCAGCGTCAGATCGTCCAGCGCCGTTTTCGCGTTGGGAGTGTTGGGATAGAAGGTCTTGCTCACATGCTGCAGAGAAAGCATCACACCGACCCCCTTCCGCCGCGATGGGAGAGCCTGCGCCGCAGCGTAGGCAGCTGCCCCTTCAGATACGGCCCCGCGATGGCCAGCACCACGATCACCGCCGACACCAGCTTGAGCATGAAGGCCGGCATGTGGAACCGCAGCGCCACCATATACACCAGACGGAAGATCACCGCGCCCAGCACCGCACCGCCGATGCGCAGGGGGATACTGCGGGTTTTACCGGCGAAGGCGTTGCCGATCAGCAGTGAGGCCAGCGCGATGGTGACCATGCCGGTGCCTATGTCGATGTTCACCGACTTCTGTGCCTGCGCCAGCAGACAGCCGGACAGACCCGTCACGGCGTTGGCGGCGCACAGACCCACGATGGTGGTGAACGCCGGGTTGATGGAGGACGAGCGCACCATGTCCGGGTTATTGCCGGTGGCGCGGATGGCAAGCCCCAGCCGGGTGCGCAGAAACAGCGCCAGCAGCACGCTCACCGCCGCCACAGCCATCAGCGCCACCGCCAGCTTGGACTGGCGGGCGAGGGGCGTGTGGGCCAAAAGAGCCCCCATCCGGGTGAACACGGTGTCCGTCTTGTTCATGTTCAGCAGCGACGCCCCGCCCATGACGGCGATGTTCACGCTGTAAAGCGCGGTGTTGACGATGATGCCGGAGAGCAGGCTGTCCACCCCCAGCTTGGTCTGCAGCACGGCGGTGATGAGACCGGACAGCACGCCCGCACTCATGGCGGCGGCGATGGCCAGATACGGATGACCCGACAGCGCCACCACCGCGCCCACGGTGGCACCCAGCGTGAAGCACCCGTCGGTGGACAGGTCGCACACGTTGAGCATGGAATAGCTCAAAAACAGCGCCAGCACCGTCAGCGAGCTGATGAGCCCCAGCTCCAGCGCCGTTTGCCCCAAATCAAGAAATGGCATACCCTATGGCTCCTTGCAAACAGATCAGTTCCCGCCCAGCTGGTCGAAGCTCTCGGCGGTGGTGATGGGCTGCACCTTGGTGCAGAAGGGGGCGAACAACTCCGCTATCTCGTCGTAGGAAAGGCCGATGGCCTCCGCCGTCTCGGTGTTCACCGTGGCGGTGCCGTTGTCGAAGGTCCTGACCGGGGTGGTGGCGGGATCCTTGCCGTTCAGCAGCAGATCCGCCGCCATATCGGCGGTCTCGCGGCCCAGATTGGCGTAGTCCACGCCGTAGCCCAGAAACGCCCCGTTGAGCGCGAAGGAGTCGGCGCCTGTGTAGTGGGGGATGCCCGCTTTCGCGAAGATCTCATAGATGGCCAGCTCCGCCTTCATGATGGTGTTGTCAGTGGGGGTGAAAACGGCGTCTACGCCGTCAGCCGCCAGCGACTCAGCCGCCAGCGTGACCTCCTCCACGGTGGTGCCGGTGTACTCCATATAGCTCACGCCCTTGCCGTCCAGATAGTCCTTGGCGGCGGCGATGGCGGCGGTGGAGGCGTCCTGCCCCACGTCATACAGAAGACCGATCACGTCCGCGTCCGGGTCGGCGGCAAAGATCAGGTTGAAGATAGCGGCGGTATCCAGAAAATCGCTGGTGCCGGTCAGGTTGCCGCCGGGCTCCTTCATCGTTTCCACCAGCCCCGCGCCCTCCGGGTCGGACACCGCGGCGAACACCACCGGGATCTCCTCGGTGGCGGCCTGCATGGCCATGGCCACCGGCGTGGCCACGCCGATCATCAGATCCACGCCGTCGGTGATGAAGTTGGCCACGATCTGGTTGAGCACGTTGGAGTCGGCGTTGCAGTTGTCGTAGCTGATCTTGAAGGTAACGCCCTTCTCCTTGCCCAGCTCCTCCAGCCGGGCGGTGATGTTGTCCACGATCTGGTTGAGGGACGCGTCGTCCACGTAGTTGCAAAGGCCGATCTTGTAGACCGTGCCCTCGTCGCCGGGAGCAGGGGTGGGATCGCCGCCGCAGGCGGCCAGCGTCAGCAGCGTGCAAACGGTCAGCAATAGCGCAAAAATCTTTTTCACAGTGACGACCTTCCTTTCTGAAAAACGCATATTATTTCATCAAGTTACCTGAAGCTGCCTGCGTACTGCGCCATCGGCGCGTGAGGAGCATCATAGAACCGTCCCCTTTCCGAAAAATAAAAGACCCCGTCCCAACAAACGATTGCTGGGACAGGATCGTTGCAACGTCCTGCGGTGCCACCCGGCTTGACGCGCTGTGCGCGCCCACTTTTCGGCATACGGTCATATGCCGGCATTTGATCACGGAGTGCCTACTCCGGCGCACATACTCAAGGGACGCGCCCTCTTTCAGCTTGCCCTCAAAAGCCCATTCGACGCTGCGCTTTCCGCCGCGCTCACACCGTCCGCGGCTCGCTTTGGGAAAGGAGGCTGTGCCTACTTACGCTTTCTCATCGGTTTGGCATATCGTAGCACGGCGGCAGAGGATTGTCAAGCATCATTTTTCACTTTTTCTGGAATTTTTTTCAATCACCCGGGGACTGCGGCGATACAGCTCCTCCGCCGCCAGACGCACCTTCGCCACCGGCGTGTTGTCCCGGGGGAAGCAATAGTAGCTCAGCTCCCCCGTGCCGATGCACACCACGTCGCCCAGCTCGTACCAGAAATAGTCGGCGTAAACGCTGTAAGAGGCCTCCGGCGGCTGGGTATAGCACAGCGCGCCGCCGCAGCCGGTGAGGGTGAAGCCGCCGCCGTCATGCCGCAGCGTGCCGCTGCCCACGGTGTAGATCGCCCGGTAATCGGCCAGCACACCGATATCCACCTCGGTCTCCAGCCGGTATGCGCCCCGGTCGATCTCCTCCGCCACCTGCCGGCGCTGCCATGCGTACCAGTCCGGCACGTGGTCGAACTTCCCCGTCCCGGTGAGGCACCGCAGGGCGCCCTGCTCCGTCAGCTCGTAGGCCGCGCCGCAATCCCGGCACGTCAGGGTGGTGCCCTTGCCCTCCGTGGCGCCCTCGGCCATGCAGTGGGGGCAGCGGTAGAGGATCCGGTGCAGTCCGTCGGCGCGGAACGGCTCCGCCACGCGTACGCCGTTTTGCCGCTGCCAGGTGAAATGGTCAAAGGTAAAGGCTTCATCCAGCGCCGCGTCCAGCTCCTGCACGGAACGATCGCGCAGCGCGTCCTCGTCAAAAAGGCAGGTCACGGTGGCCTTTACGTCCACCTGACGCTTCTGCAGGCCGTTATAAAGCGGGTCGCGGGTGAAGGCGCCCTCGGTTCTGACCAGCACCACCGGCACGCCCAGCCGCTTCAAAAGCACGCCCATGCGCCGGGGCAGCGGCGTGGCGGTGCCGTCGAAGGAATAGCTGGCCTCCGGATACATCAGCACGCTGACGCCCAGCTTCCGCAGCGCGTGGCGCAGATCGCCCAGCAGCGCGGGATCGGTGACGAACTTGCGGGTGGGGATGCAGCCCAGCGCGCGCATCAGCCCCTCCTTGCCCACGAAGCCGTCGTTGGTGCAGACGATGCAATAGGGCTCGCGGCGGAACATCCGGGCCATCATTTCCAGATCAATGAAGCTGCTGTGGTTCATCAGAATGAGGCTGGGCCTGCCCGCCACGGCGGCGGGACGCCGATCCTCCCATGTGAAGTGCGTGGCCTTCAGATCCGGCGCGGCCGCCAGGCGCACCACCGACGCCAGCAGCCGCGAGGGGCGCCGGGGCAAGCGGTGGAGCGGACGGGGCAGCGCGCACACCTGCGCGTAATCCAGCGGTCGGGTCTTGATCTTCACGGCGCGTCCTTTCCGCCCGTTACTTGGGCTGTCTTCCGTTGCAGAGGTAGAATACCGTCAAAAGGCCGGGGCCGCAGTGGGCGCCGATCACCACGCCCAGCGAGCTGATGCGGATGTCGCCCACCTCCGGAAACTCAGCGCGGATCATATCGCGCACAAAGGCGGCATCCGCTTCACAATCGGCGTGGAGGATGCGGAATTCCATGCCGTCCCGCTTGTCCATCTGCCGCAGGTCGTGGCGCACGCCGTCCAGAATGGTCTGCAGCGCCGCCTTGCGCCCCCGCACCTTGGCGGCCACGTCCAACGTGCCGCCGTCCGGCACGTACAGCACCGGCTTCACCGCCAGCAGCGAGCCCACCAGCGCCGAGGCATTGGACACCCGGCCTCCCATTTTCAAATACTTCAGATCGTCCACAGTAAAGCGGTGGGCGATGCGCAGCTTGTTGGCCTCGCCCCAGGCTACCGCCTCGTCAAAGTCGGCGCCCCGTTCCCGCAGCGCCGCCATCTTCTCCACCAGAAGGCCCAGTCCGCCGGAAATGCACAGCGTGTCCATCACATAGAAGCGGCGGTCGGGATATTCGGCGCGGATGGTCTGCGCCGCCTTTTGGGCGTTGGCATAGGAGGCTGACATCTTCTGGGACATATCGAGGAAAATGAGATCCTTGCCCGTATCCAGCAGGGACTTGAAAAACTCGTAATACGCATACTCGGTGATCATGGAGGTTTTCAGCAGATCACCCCGGCGCATGCCCCGGTACACCTCCCGCCGGCTCTCTTCCCGGCAGTCGTCCTGACAGGGGGTGTCGCCCACCGTGTAAGAATAGGCGATGAAGGGAATGTGATGTTCATCCAGCCACGTGCGGGGCAGATCCGACGTGGAGGAGGTTGCAATCTGGTAGGAAGCCATGGCAACACCTCGTTTCTTTTTTTGTCTGTATAATAGCTGTTTTGCGGCTATTATATCACAACCCGGTGCAAAAGAAAACCCCCGCTTGACGGCAGGGGGCGGCAGGGGGTAAAATGGGCAAAAAGGAGGCATGCACTGTGGAACCCAAACTGACCCGCCAGCTCCTGATCCGGCCCAGCCTGTGCGACCACACCGCCCGCCTGGGCGTGGCGGACGCCTTTGCCGTGTGCATGGATCTGGCCACGGAGCACGCCAATGCACTGGGCATCGGCGTGGCGGAGCTGTCGCCCCGGCATCTGTTCTGGCTGACGGTCAAAACCCGGCTGGTCTTCACCCGCCGCCCCGCCATGAACAGTAAGATCACCGGAGAAACCTGGCCGGAGCCGGCAGACCGGATCCGCTGCAACCGGGACTACGTGCTGCGTCAGGGCGGCGAAGCACTGATCCGCGGCAAGACGGAATGGGCGGTGCTGAACACGGAAACGGGCTCGCTGATCCCCGCCGGGCAGGTGTTTCCCCCCGACCTCGTTCCCCTCACCGACCGGGTGTGGGAGCAGCCCTTCGCCCGGCTGAAGGACGACTTCACCCAGCCTCCCTTCGCCGGCTATACCGTCCGCTCCACCGACATCGATCTGGGCGGGCACATGAATAACGTGGCCTACGTCCGGGCGCTGGCCGGTGCGTTCTCCACCGCCGAGTGGGACGCCCTGCCCCTCCGGGAGCTGGAAATCCACTTCAAGTCCTCCTGCTACGAGGGAGACGAGCTGGCCATCCAGCGCAGAACGGGCGACGGCGGCGCGCTGGAGCTGCGCATGAGCGTGGCGGGCAGGACCGCCGCGCTGGCAAGAATTATGTAAACTCCTCTTGAAACTCCTCCGGGTCGGCAGGGCGCATGATGCTTACCTCATAGGCCACCCGCTCCTCCTCGCCGGCAGGCGTCGCCTTGGTATAGCGCCGGCTTTGCACCCGGCCCTCGGCGGTGAGCCGCTGCCCCACAGACATGGCGGCGGTCTGCTGGGCCACGGCGCCCCAGGCGATGCAGGGCAGATAGTCCGCCCGGCCGTAACGGCGGTTGACCGCCAGGATCATGTCGCAGATCTCCCGTCCCAGCGGTGTGCGGCGCAGCACCGGGGGCTTGCAGAGAACGCCGGAGAGGCGGATGCAGTTTTCCGCCGGCGCCTCCCCCACCTCCATGCTGCGGGCAAACACGGAGATCACCAGCCGCCGCCCCTCGCCGCTTTTGTTGTTGAACGAGCGCAGCTGACCCTGCAGGCGGACGGTATCGCCCACGGAAAAGGGCGCCGTTTCCAGCAGGCTCCGCGGTGCGATCACCGTCAGCTCGTCGGTCTGGCCGCTCAGACGCGGCACCGACAAGACGTATTTATAAAAGCTCTCGCCGTGGTTGATGTGGGACAGGTACGGCTCCGACGCTGCCTGTCCGCAAAGCGTCACACGGTTGTAATTTTGATCCATGCGTCCACCCCGTTCCGTCTTGACGTGCAAGCCATTGTGATGGCACACTATATGACGGAGACGGCGGCAATATGCCGACATCACACAGGAGGGATACCTTGCGATACGTGGGGAAGGTCTATCGCCCGCCCAGCGAGGCGTACAGTTTGATCGTGCAGGTGACCTACGGGTGCAGCCACAACCGCTGTGCCTTTTGCGACATGTACAACGACAAGCGGTTTGCCTTGCGCCCGATGGAGGAGATTCTGGAGGACTTCCGCATGGCGCGGCAGCAGTACCGGCAGGTGGCGCGGGTCTTTCTGGCGGACGGCGACGCGCTGATCCGCCCGGCCGGGGAGCTGCTGACTGTCCTGGCCTGCGTGTCCTCCCTGTTCCCGGAATGTGAGCGGGTGAGCTGCTACGCCTCGCCCCGGAGCCTGCAAATGCGCACGGAGGAGGAGCTGCGCGCCTTGCGCCGGGCGGGACTGACGCTGGTGTACATGGGGCTGGAGTCCGGCTGCGACGAGGTACTGCGGCGGATGGACAAGGGACACACCGCCGCGGCCATCGTGGCGGCGGGGCAGAAGGCGCGGCGCTGCGGTCTGGCGCTGAGCGTGACCGCCATCTCCGGGCTGGGGAGCCTTGCGCTTCTGGAGCGCCACGCCGCGGACACCGCCGACGCCCTCAGCGCCATGCAGCCGGAGTATATCGGCCTTTTGACGCTGATGGTGGAGCCGGGCACCCCGCTGGAGCGCTGGGTGCGCGAGGGCAGCTTCACCGTGCCGGGCCCTGCGGATATCCTGCGGGAAACGGCGATCCTGCTGGGGCGCATCGACAGCGAGGGCAGCGTGTTCCGCATGAACCACGCCAGCAACTATCTTTCCCTCCGGGGCACGCTGAACCGGGATCGGGACGCCATGCTCCGTCAGGTGGAGCAGGGGATGTCCGGCGCCGGACTGAAGCCGGAATACCTGCGGGGACTATAAAACGTAAGGAGAAATGAACATGAACATTGCACTGCTGTACGCCATGCGCGACGAGATCGCCAGCATGCTCCACGGGGAGGACACGCCCCTCATCCGCACGGAGGCGGGGGTGGAATTCTACCGCATCCGCCCCAACGTGATCGCCTGCTGCGGCGGCGTGGGTAAGGTGAACGCCGCCATGGCCACCCAGCTGCTGATCACCCTCTACCGCCCCGACCTCATCATCAACGTGGGCGTGGCCGGCTGCTTTGAAAACGTGTCCATCGGCACGCTGGTGCTGGCGGACGGGTTTGTGCAGCACGATTTCGACATCAGCTCGCTGGACGGCTGCGAGGAGGGCTTCGTGGGCACGGTGCACCGCACGGTGTTCCCCACCGCGTGGCCGGAACGGGCCAAGGCCGCCATGGACGGGGTGGGGCTTCCCTACCGCGTGGGCACCGTGGCCACCGGCGACTGCTTCATGACCGACACGCCCCGCGCCCGCCACGTGGCGGAGGTGTTCCACCCCCTGCTGTGCGAGATGGAGGGCTGTGCCGCGGCGCAGGTGTGCTATCGCAACGAGGTGCCGTTCATGGCCATCAAGTCCGTGTCCGACTGCCTGTTCGGCGACAACGATTTTGTCTTCAATTTCCCCACCGCCATGGAAAAGCTGGACGCGGTGGTGCTGGCGTTCATCGACCGGCTGTAGGGGCAAAACGCGTAATGTTATGTAAACCGCAAAGCGGGTGGGCCGCCCTTGGGCGGGAGGCTTGCCGCATGGCGGCATCCATGCTATAATGGCGTAGTTTTTTAAGGAGGCGACGGCGATGAAGCTGACGGTGATCGACGGACAGAGCGGGCGGATGGGCGCCCTTTTGATCGAGCGGATCCGGGCGGCGGAGCTGCCCTGCGACATCACCGCCGTGGGCACCAACGCCATCGCCACCGCCGCTATGCTGAAATCCGGCGCCGATCAGGGCGCCACCGGGGAAAACCCGGTGTTGGTGGCCTGCCGCACCGCCGAGGTGATCGCCGGCCCCATCGGCATCCTCTCCGCCGACTCCCTGCTGGGCGAGATCACCCCCGCCATGGCGCTGGCCGTGGGGCAAAGCGCCGCCCGGAAGGTACTGCTGCCTGTGAACCAGTGCAGCAATCTGGTGGCGGGCGTGCCGGAAATGTCCCTGTCCCGGCTGATGGACGAGGCCGTGGCGCTGCTGCGCACGCTTCTATAATTATGTAAACCACCCGGCCAAGCCGGTCTTTTCCCCCGCGCCCTTCGAAATCGCCGCCCCTCGGCGGCGCACCGCTCAAGGCGGGTCAAATGAAGAAGGGAGAAGCTCTGAACATGAACAAAAAAACCGATCTTCGCAAGCTGGTCTATGCGGCGGTGTGCCTGGCGCTGTGTCTGGTGCTGCCGTTCCTGACCGGGCAAAACCGCCAGTTGGGGAATATGTTGAGCTTGATGCACATCCCCGTGTTTCTGGCGGGCTTTCTGTGCGGCCCGTGGTGGGCGCTGGCGGTGGGCGCTCTGGCGCCGGTGCTGCGGCACTTCCTGATGGGCATGCCGCCCTTCCCCACCTACGTGGCCATGGCGCTGGAACTGGCGGCCTACGGGCTGGTGACGGGGCTTTTGTACAAGGCGCTGCCCAAGAAGCCTCAGTATGTTTACATAACATTGATCGCGGCCATGCTGGTGGGCCGACTGGTCTCCGGCCTTGCCAACGTGGCGATCTACGGTCTGGGGCTGGCGGAGGGCACGTACACGGTGCAGACGTTCCTCGCCGCCCATTTCCTCACTGCGTGGCCGGGCATCGTGCTGCACATCGTGCTGATCCCCCTGTTGGTGCTGGCACTGCGCCGGGCGAAGGTGATCCGGGACTGAAGTTTACATAAAAAAGAGCCATCCGCCAAGCGGATGGCTCTTTTTTATGTGTCTGTCACTTTTCCACCGGTGTGACTGCGCCGTCGTCGTCCACGTGCGCGGGGACGATCTGGCTGCGGGTGTTGCGGGCAATGGTGTCCAGCCGCATGCGGCTGGGGAAATCGCTCAAAAGCGTATAGGCCACGCCGTGCTTTTTGGCGCGCCCCGTGCGGCCGATGCGGTGGACGTAGTACTCGTTCTCCTCCGGCACCTCGAAATTGAACACCGCGTCCACGTCGTCCACGTCGATGCCGCGGGCGGCCACGTCGGTGGCCACGAACACCCGGAGCTTGCCGTCCCGGAAGCGCTGCATGATCTCCTCCCGCTTGCGCTGGGGAATGTCGCCGTGGATGCACTGGGCGTCCAGTCCCCGCAGCTGCAGGAATTTGTTCAGTCGCTCGGTGCTGCCTTTGGTGTTGCAGAAGCAGATCACCCGGTCGTACCCCTCGAGGGCGATGATGCGGGCGATGGCGTCCACCTTCTTCTCCGACGGCAGCTCGATGCGGTACTGCAGGATATCGGGCTTGTTCTCCCTGGTGGCCTGCACGGTGATCTCCTCCGGGTCGCGCTGGTAGATCCACGAAATATCCATCACCTCGCGGGAGATGGTGGCGGAGAACATGCCCAGATTTTCCCGGGAGGGGATCCTGTCCAGGATCCGGGTCACGTCGGCGATAAAGCCCATATCCAGCATCCGGTCCGCCTCGTCAAGGATCACGGTCTTCACGCCGGTCAGCTTTACGGTGCGGCGCTTCATGTGGTCGCTGAGGCGGCCGGGGGTGGCCACCACGATCTGGGGCTTGCGCTTGAGCGCATCGATCTGCTTGCCGATGGGCTGGCCGCCGTAAAGGCACACCAGACGCACCCCCTCGTGGTACACGGCGATATCCCGCATCTCGTCGGTGATCTGAAGCGCCAGCTCCCGGGTGGGGGCAAGGATCACCACCTGCACCTCCTCGTTGGCAGCGTCGATCTTCTCGATGATGGGGATGCCGAAGGCCATGGTCTTGCCGGTGCCGGTGGGCGCCTTGGCGATCACGTCCCGGCCCGCCATCATGGGCGGGATGCACCCGGCCTGCACCGGGGTGCTGACGGCGTAGTGCTTGTTTTCAATGGCGCGCATGGTGGCTTCCGACAAGCCGAAGGATGCAAACGGCGCGCCCTGTGTGACTTCCATAGTACGTTCCTCGTTTTTCTCTGTATTGTTAACAAGGATATTATACCATAGGTGTCAACCGGGGCGGCATGACGCAGCCGTGACGGACGAGGGGGCCGCAACGCACCGGCTTGCGCAATGATGCCCTCCCGCGGCCCACCTCATCAGTCAGCCTTTCGGCTGACAGCTTCCCCTCACGGGGAAGCCTTTGGCGAGCAGGCAAAAAAACAGCGAGGCACGGCATGCCTCGCTGTTTTTTTGCTGCGTTATTTACTCCTCCGGCGGCAGCAGTGTGCGGCCGGTATCGTTCAAATACGGCTCGATCAGCTCGTAGGGCAGCAGGAAGGTCTGCTCGCCGGCGGCGTAGGGCGCCAGATCGTACACGCCGAACACCACGGTCAAGCCGTCGTCACCCGGCACCAGCGTTTTTTCCTGCCACTCCGCCAGCGTGCGGGGATAGTCCTCGTAATAGACCGACTGATCTTCAGCAACGCGCTCCTCCGCCTGACGCAGCAGCTCCTGCGTGACCGCCTCGTCCAGCGCCGCTTCATCGTCGATCAGCTCCGCCAGCAGCACCTGCTTGCCGGTGGAAAGGGAGAAGGTGACGGCGCTGCGCCACGCAGAGGCATGGGCGCCGCCGGTATAACTGACCCGGTCGCTGATGACGCTCAGCACCCGGTCGTTGCTCCAGAAGGACAGTTCCGTTTCATCCGAATAGCGGAACGATTCGTTGTCCCACAGGCCGGCGCCTGCCCGCCGATCCTCCGCCGCGATCTCGCCCATCTCCTGAAACCACGCGGTCTCCTCCTTCAGCTGGGCGTCAAAAAAGGCGTTGAAGCTCTCCGCCGCCTGACGGGCGGAGGCGGCGTCCTTGCCGCTGGTCTTCACCTTCATGCGGGGCACCTGATAGCTGTGGTGGCTCAGCACCCGGCCGTCCTCCCCGCAGTAGTCGCCGCTGACGGTATAGGTGGTCACGGTATAGTCCCAGCGGCCCGTTCCCTGCTCCACCGTGCCCTGCAGCGCCACCGTTTCCTCCAGCGCCACGTGCTCGGCGGAATCGGGTATGCTACCGCACGCCGTGACACACAGACACAGCGTGGCAAGCATGCATATCAGCCGCAGCTTTTTCATTCCTTTTCCTCCTGTTTTCAAAACACCGGCGTAAGCCGCCAATCCTCCCCGCAGGGCAAAACCCGGGGGCACGCCAGGGCGTAGAGATCGCTGCGCCGGGCCTCCGCCCGGAACAGCCGCTCCGCCGCCGCGCCCAGCTTGCCCACGTCCGCCGCCTTGGTCAGCACCGGCGCGCCCTCCATCCGCCGCAGCAGACCGCGCCCGGTCTCGCTGGCCGCCAGCAGCCTGAGATACGGCACCCGCTCCGGCGGCCGGGCGGGAAGCTCCAGCCACGCCCGCAGCAGCATCCGCCGCAATCGCGCCGTGGGATATCGTTTCGTCTTGACCGCGTCCAGCAGCTCCGGCAGCGCGGCGCTGCTTTGCACCGCCCGGTACAGCCGGTGGTACAGCCCCTCGCCGCTGTCGTCGCAGGGGGCGAAGTCCTCCTCGTCCATGCGGCGCAGACGATCCAGCATGGCGCGCTCGCACAGCGCGCCGTCCGCGATCGCCCGGCCCGCCTCCAGCTCACGCCGCAGGATCCCGGCCGCCGCAGGCGGCATCAGCGCCAGCGCGTTCTCCGTTTCACCCTGCCGCAGCAGCTCCCGGATGTGGGAGGCGGAGGCGACGCCGTCCTTCACGGCGCCGTCATGGGCCGCGCCCACCCGGCGGATCGCCACAGGGCGGATCGCCGTGCCCCGCAGCGCCCGAAGATAGGCCAGCGCCAGAATATCGTTTGGCCGGGTCAGCAATCTTCCGTATTCCTCGCCCAGCACCTGCTCCACCGCTCTCCGGCGGCGCACGGCAAAGGGCTCCTCCCTGCTCTGAGCTGCCAGCGCGGCGCGGTACGCCGGGCTCTCCAGCGCGTCCGCCGCCGTCTGCAGCGCGGTCAGATCGCCGCACTCGCTGCCGAACGCCAGCTCCGTCACCACGCCGGTCATCTGCAGCAGCTGCACGCCGCCGGCGGCAAAGGTCTCCGCCGGGGCGCAGCTCCACGGCGACGGCAGCTCCAGCACCAGATCGGCGCCGCAGCGCAGTGCCATCTCCGCCCGCGCCGCCTTGCCCACCGCCGCGACCTCGCCCCGCTGGACGAAGCTGCCGCTCATGGCGCACACCACGGCGTCTGTGCCCCGCTTGCGCAGGGCGTCGATCATCGCCGCATGGCCCAGATGGAAGGGATCATACTCACAGATTATACCTGCCACAACCATCGCATTCATCCTCTTTTGTTACAACCAAGTTACAATTTGCTTACAAAAACCCTGTTCTTTTCATCATTATTGTACAAAACGGCAACGTTCTTTTGTCGCATCTGCACAAAGGTGAACTACCCTAATACGTATTGTACCCGATTCCGTTTTGTATTGCAACGCCCTTGACACGGAGGCAAATTGCTGGCAGAATAAGGAGCGCCGGGAGGTGAGGGCATGGCGGATCGCTGTGAAAGCTGCAACTTCTACAATTACGACGAGGAATACGACGATTTCGTGTGTGAAATGGACTTGGACGAGGATGAAATGGCCCGCTTTTTGGCTTGCGACACACGGGACTGCCCCTATTGGCGGCCGGGCGACGAGTATCGCACCGCGCGGCGGCAATAAGCCAGATGCTTTTCCTTGCGGCGCCGGTTTCCCCGGCGCCGTGTTTTTTTGTGCCGCAGCGTTCCGGCCTCTCGCTTTTTCCCGAAAACTGTGGTATGATCACCTTTAAACAGATCCTGTCCGTAAGGAGGTATCGTCTGTGGACGTTTTCGATATTCTGGGCCCGGTGATGGTGGGCCCCTCCAGCTCTCACACCGCCGGCGCCGCCCGCATCGGCTACATGGCCCGGACCCTGCTGGGCACCCGTCCCCTGCTGGCCCGCATCCATCTCCACGGCTCCTTCGCCGAAACCGGAGTGGGCCACGGCACGGACCGGGCGCTGGTGGGCGGTCTGCTGGGCATGAAGCCGGACGATCTGCGCCTGCCCTTCGCCTTTGAAGAGGCGAAAAAGCACGGCCTGATCTTCACCATTGATGAGATCGAGCTGCCGGATGCTCACCCCAACACAGCCGTCATTGAAGCCGATGGCGAGGGCGGGCGCCACCTGGAGCTCCAGGCATCCTCTTTGGGCGGCGGCCGTATCATGGTGGACCGGCTGGACGGCATCGACGTGGGCTTCACCGGCGACTACAACACTCTGGTCATCCACAATCAGGATGAGAGCGGCACCGTGGCCACGGTTACGGGCATCCTCAGCCAGTTCCGCGTCAACGTGGCCAACATGAGCGTCAACCGCCGCAAGCGAGGCGGGGACGCTCTCATGATCATTGAGACGGATCAGCACCTGCTGCTCCAGCAGGTGGATTCCCTGCGGCAGCTGGACGGCATACTTTCCATCACTTATTATGATAAGGAGGACGAGGACGATGGCTCTCAGTTCGATGCGTGAGATCTTCCGCCGTATGGAGGATGGCCGTCTCCTCTTCTGGGAGGTGGTCCTGGCCGATGACGCTGAGGAGCGCCAGGTGACACCCGAGGTATCCAAGGCCCGTATGCTGCGGACCTGGCAGGCCATGCGTGAAGCGGCTGACGCCTACACCGGTCAGCGCCGCAGCGTCAGCGGTCTGGTGGGCGGCGACGGCATGAAAATGCGTCAGTACAATCTTCGGGGCGAGTCCATGTGCGGCGGTTACGTCAGTCAGGTCATCGCCGAGGCACTGAGCATGGCCGAGTCCAACGCCTGCATGCGCCGGATCGTGGCAGCCCCTACGGCGGGCGCCTGCGGTGTGCTGCCGGCGGTGCTGCTGCCGCTGGAGCTGAACCAGCATCAGGTGCTGGAGGCTCTGTATACCTCCGCCGGCATCGGCATGGTCATTGCCGCCAAGGCGTCCATCGCCGGGGCCTCCGGAGGCTGTCAGGCGGAAATCGGCACCGCCTCTGCCATGGCAGCCGGCGCGCTGGTGGCCGTCCGCGGCGGCAGCGGCGCCCAGATCGGCCACGCGGCGGCCATGTCGCTGAAGAATCTGATGGGACTGATCTGCGACCCGGTTGCAGGTCTGGTGGAGGTGCCCTGCGTCAAGCGCAACGTCATCGGCGCCGTCAACGCCGTCAGTGCCGCAGACATGGCCATGGCCGGCATCGAGAGCCGCATCGACGTGGACGAGGTCATTGAGGCCATGGGGCAGGTGGGCCGCCGGATGCCGGTGGAATTCCGGGAGACGGCTCTGGGCGGTCTGGCCGCCACGCCCACCGGTAAAGCGGTGAAGGAGCGGATGCAGGCCAGCCGCAGAAAATAGATGTGTCATTTGCCACGTGCATGCCGTGGCAAATGACGGTTTGAAATCTTCCGCCGCTGCGACGGCGGAACAGCTAATGCATCAGCTCGCGCTGCCAAATCACAGATTTGCACGTTTACTCATCTGCAAGGCTTTTTGACACGCCGGGAACTGCCGCGCAATGCGCGGCAGTTCTTCTCGTCTTCTTTTCTTCGCGGCGGCCGACCGGATCTGTTTCCGTCCTTGACGCTGGGCTTGTTTTCCGCTAAAATAGGACAAGCCGGTGAAAGATGCTCATTTCCAAGGAGGATTCTGATAGATGGCAACGGGTTTTATTGATAAAGCGCGCATCACCTGCCGCGCCGGGAACGGCGGCAACGGCGCCGTGGCGTTCCACCGGGAAAAGTACGTGGCGGCCGGCGGCCCCGACGGCGGCGACGGCGGCAACGGCGGCTCCATCCTCCTGCAGGTGGACGACAACATGTCCACGCTGATGGATTTTCGCTACAAACGCAAGTACGTGGCGGAAAACGGCGTGGACGGGCAGGGCGGCCGCAAGTCCGGCAAGGACGGCGCCAGTTTGACCATCCGGGTGCCCCGGGGCACGCTGGTGCGGGATGCCGAGACGGGTGAGATCATCAAGGATATGTCGGACGACGCGCCCTTCGTATTGTGCAAGGGTGGACGGGGCGGCTGGGGCAACCAGCATTTCGCCACCCCCACCCGGCAGGTGCCCCGCTTTGCCAAGGCCGGTCTGCCCGGTCAGAGCCACGACGTGGTGCTGGAGCTGAAGCTGCTGGCGGACGTGGGGCTGGTGGGCTTTCCCAACGTGGGCAAGTCTACGCTTTTGAGCGTGGTGAGCAAGGCGCATCCCAAGATCGCCAACTACCATTTCACCACCCTTTACCCCAATCTGGGCGTGGTGTACGTGGACGAGGGCGTCAGCTTTGTCATGGCAGACATCCCCGGTATCATCGAGGGCGCCAGCGACGGCGCCGGGCTGGGGCACGATTTTCTGCGGCACATTGACCGCTGCCGTCTGCTGGTGCATCTGGTGGACGCCTCCGGCAGCGAGGGGCGGGATCCGGTGGCGGATTTTGACGCCATCAACACGGAGCTGCGGGAATACAGCGCGGAGCTGGCAGAACGCCCCCAGATCGTGGTGGCCAACAAGACGGATCTCATCTCCGACCCCGCCATGCTGAACGCGCTGCGGCAGCACGTGGAGGGGCTGGGCTATCAGTTCCTCACCATGTCTGCCGCCACCCATCAGGGCACCCGGGAACTGGTACTGCGCATCGCGGCGGCGCTGTCCACCCTGCCGCCGGTGACCACCTACGAACCGGAATACGTGGAGCGCCCGCCGGAGGTGGACGTGACTCAACCGCTGGACATCCGCCGGGAAGACGACACGTGGCTCATCGAGGGCGAATGGCTGCGGCGGTTGATGGCCAACATCAACTTCTCCGACTACGAAAGCCGGATGTATTTCGACAAGCAGCTTCGCGCCTCCGGGCTCTTTGACCGGCTGGAGGAGATGGGCATTCAGGACGGGGATATCGTTTCCCTTTACGATTTGGAATTTGAATACAGACGCTGATTTTTCCAGACATAAAACGGCTCCCTTTCGCCACACTATCGGCAGAAGGGAGCTGTTTTCATGTATTATCACGATCTGACCGACCTGGTCAACAACGACGCGGCGGCCTACGAATACTTTTATTCCCTGCCGCCGAAGCTGCAGGAGCAGCTGCGAAGCCACCGCCTTACCTCGCTGGATCAGCTGCGGCGGGCGGTGGACGATATAACGCTGCAAAGCCGTCCCGAGGTGTTTTGAGCGCCCGGAAAAATAGTTATAACTAACTTTTTTCGCAAAACCTATTGACAAACTGGGGAAGCGTGGTATGATATCAGTAGTTAGTTAAAACTAACCCACGAAAGGGAGGTGAGCCGTTATGTCGGAGGAGATGCTGGTGCGCCACGGCGCACCCACGCTGGCCGGATTGAAGACCGCCAACCTGTTTACCTGTCAATATGATTCGTTGCCGGCGCTGTACGACGAGATCCGGCGCTTCAACCGGCGGCTGGGGGGCAAGGGGCTGCGGCTGCTGCCGCTGCGCTCAGCAGAGGGACGCGCGCTCTTGTACCTCTATCGCCCGGATCGGCTGCAGGAGGATCTGGCCGACGCGGAGACCCGGCAGCTGCTGCAGGAGGCCGGATACGGCGACCTGCGGCCGGGGCGCTGTCTGCCCCGGCTGATGCAGAGGCTGCAGCCGGGGGGCGAGTTTCCCCATGAGATCGGGCTGTTTCTCGGCTATCCCGCCGAGGACGTGCGGGGCTTTATCCGCCACAAGGGACGCCACTGCAAGTGCGTGGGCTGCTGGAAAGTCTACGGCGATCCAAGGCAGGCGCAGCAGCGCTTTGAGTGCTTCCGCCTGTGCACCGACGCCTACTGCCGCCGCTACGCCATGGGAGTGCCGGTAGAGCAGCTGGCGATGGGCTGAGCCTGCTATCAGACGTTACCTCCTCATCTTTTCTTAAGGACGGCGCCGCCGGACTCCTGCGGGAGCTCGGCGGCGCCGTCCTGCACAACAAAAAGCGCCGCAACTTCCGCTGCGGCGCTTTTTCCTGTTGCTCTATCACTCGGCGGGGTAAACGGAGACCTGCTTGCGGTCCTTTCCGTAGCGCTCAAAGCGCACCACGCCGTCCGCCTTGGCGAACAGGGTATCGTCCGTGCCGATGCCCACGTTCTTGCCGGGGTGGATGTGGGTGCCGCGCTGGCGCACCAGAATGTTGCCCGCCAGAACGAACTGCCCGTCAGCGCGCTTGGGGCCAAGGCGCTTGGACTCGGAATCGCGGCCGTTCTTGGTGGAACCCATACCTTTTTTATGAGCAAAGAACTGCAGACCAATGTTCAGCATTTGTCAGTACCATCCTTTCTGTAAGATGATCGGGAAAAGGAGGGCGTTACGCCTCCAGCACTTCGATGTTGTCCGGATATTCGTCGTGGAGAACGGTGAGATAAAGCATCAGCCCCGTCAGCAGTGACTGACAGGTGCTCTCCGCCGTTTGGGAGAGTCCTCCCGGCAGGCGGAACGAGATCCTCCCGTCCCCTTCGATTTTCACCGCGGCGCACAGGCCCATCACGTCGTTCACGGTGGCCTCTACAAGGCGCACCGCGCTGGTGAGCGCCGCACAGACGATGTCCTCGCCCGCCGGCGCGTAGCAGCTGTGCCCGGCTGCATCAAACCCGATGATGCGTGCTTCCTCCGTGAGGAACGTTACGGTCGTCATACGTTTCCCATCAGAAGGAGATCTTGCCGATCTCGACCTTGGTATAGGGCTGACGATGGCCCTGACGTTTGCGGTAGCCCTTCTTGGGGGTGTACTTGAACACGCGGATCTTCTTGCCCTTGCCGTTCTTCACGACCTTGGCGTCCACCTTCGCGCCCTCCACCACGGGAGTGCCGAACTTGGTGTTCTCGCCGTCCACGATGGCCAGCACCCGGTCGAACACCACGTCCTCACCGGCCTCCGCGTTCAGCTTTTCGATGAACAGCGTGTCGCCCTCGGAGACGTTGTACTGCTTGCCACCGGTCACGATGATTGCCTGCATACCTTGTTGCACCTGCCTTTCCTTTATTACGGACTCGCTGTCGGGGGCGGCCGGCATGCTGCCGGCGCTTTGTGCCCATTCAAAGCGGCTCGTATATTTTAGCAATCCCCATGCTGTTTGTCAACAGAAAAATTACAAAAACCGCGTGGATAGGGCAAAAATTTCCCGTCGGGTGGCTTGCAACCGCCTGCAAAGTGTGTTATAGTCCTATCCGGGGCGGAAACGCCTCATTTTTAACGGAAAGGCAGGCGGTACCGGATGGCGCAGCTTCCGGCGGCTCAGCGCAGAGCGGACGTGGATATGACTCAGGGCAGCATCGTTCGCCATCTGGTGCTGTTCGCTCTGCCGCTGCTGGCAGGCAACGTGTTCCAGCAGCTGTACAACATGGTGGACACGTGGGTGGTGGGCAACTTCGTGTCCAACGAGGCGTTCTCCGCCGTGGGCAGCGTGGGTCCCATCGTGAACATGCTGATCGGCTTTTTCATGGGGCTGAGCAGCGGCGCCGGGGTGGTGATCAGCCAGTACTACGGCGCCCGCCGGATGGATCAGGTGCGCCGGACGGTACACACCGCCGCCGTGATGACACTGGTGATCAGTGCGCTGTTCACCGCGGTGGGGCTGCTGCTCACGCCCACACTGCTGCGCTTTATGGGCACGCCGGCAGAGGTGCTGCCGGAATCCACCGCTTATCTCACCACCTATTTTTCCGGCATCACCGGACTGCTGATCTACAACATGGGCGCCGCTATCCTCCGCGCCGTGGGCGACAGCCGCCGTCCCTTCTACTTTCTCATCGTCTCCGCAGTGCTGAACACGGGGCTGGACCTCTTTTTCGTGCTGAAGCTGGACATGGGTGTGAACGGCGTGGCGCTGGCCACGGTGCTGGCACAGGGCGTGTCCGCCGTACTGGTGGTGCTCGTGCTGACCACCACCGGCTCCTGCGTGCGTCTGGAGCCGAAGGCACTGGCCGTTCACTGGCCTCTGCTGGGGCGCATCGTCCGGGTGGGGCTGCCCGCCGCGCTGCAAATGGCCGTCACCGCCTTTTCCAACATCTTCGTCACCCGGTACATCTATCATTTCGGTGCGGACTGTATGTCCGGCTGGACGGCCTATTCCAAGATCGACCAGATTATGTTCCTTCCCATGCAGTCGCTGACGCTGGCCGCCACCACCTTCGTGGGGCAGAATCTGGGGCACGGCGACAATGACCGGGCCATGGCCGGCACCCGCCGGGCCTTTGCGCTGGCGCTGGGGATGACCGCCGTGCTGATGGCGCCGGTGATGATTTTTGCCCCGCAGCTGACCGGATTTTTCAACGCCAAACCGGAGGTGATCGCCTACGGCACCACCATGCTGCGGTACATCTCCCCCTTCTACCTGCTGTGCTGCGTCAATCAGGTCTATTCCGGCGCTATGCGGGGCGCGGGCAACAGTCGGGCGCCCATGGTGATCATGCTGTCGTCCTTCGTGGTATTCCGGCAGATCTACCTGTACGTCATGTCCCACTTCATTTCCAACACCATGCTGCCTATCGTGATGGGATATCCGGCCGGATGGCTGGTCTGTTCCACGCTGACGCTGATCTACTACCACAAGACCGCCCGGCGGCAAGCGGTGAAGCTGTAAAAACACGCAAAAAGAGCCCTGCGCCGTAAGGACGCAGGACTCTTTTTCTTGCTATTTGGCGTATTCCACGACCTTGGTCTCACGCAGCACGTGCACCTTGATCTGGCCGGGATACTCCAGCTCGTTCTCGATGCGCTTGGCCAGCTCCCGGGCCAGCAGGACCATCTCGTCCTCGCTGACCTGCTCCGGCTTCACCATCACGCGCACCTCGCGGCCGGCCTGAATGGCGTAGCTCTTTTCCACGCCGGGATAGGTGCCGGTGATCTCCTCCAGCTTCTCCAGCCGCTTGATGTAGTTCTCCAGATTCTCGCGGCGGGCGCCGGGACGGGCGGCGGAGATGGCGTCGGCCGCCTGCACCAGACAGGCCACCAGCGTCTTGCACTCCACGTCGCCGTGGTGGGCCTGCACCGCGTGGATGATGTCTTCCTTCTCCTTATACTTGCGCAGATACTCCACGCCAAGGGAAACGTGGGTGCCCTCGAATTCGTGATCCAGCGCCTTACCGATATCATGCAGCAATCCGGCCCGCTTGGCAGCCGCCACATCAGCGCCCAGCTCGGCGGCCATCATGCCGGCGATGTGGCTGACCTCGATGGAGTGCTGCAGTACGTTCTGGCCGTAGCTGGTGCGGTAATGCAGCTTGCCCAGCAGCTTCTGCAGCTCCGGGTGCAGGCTGCGCACGCCGGTTTCCAGCACGGCGCGCTCGCCCTCGCTGCGGATGACGGCGTCCACTTCCCGGCGGGCCTTCTCCACCATCTCCTCAATGTGGGTGGGGTGGATGCGCCCGTCGGCGATCAACTTCTCCAGCGCCACACGGGCCACCTCGCGGCGTACCGGCTCGAAGCAGGACACCGTAATGGCCTCCGGCGTGTCGTCGATGATCAGATCGGCGCCGGTCAGTGTTTCCAGCGTGCGGATGTTGCGGCCCTCGCGGCCGATGATGCGGCCCTTCATCTCGTCATTGGGCAGGGGAACCACACTGACGGTGATCTCGGCGGCATGATCGGTGGCGCACCGCTGGATGGCGGTGGCGACGATATCGCGGGCGCGCTGGTCGGCTTCCTCTCTGGCGCGGGCTTCGATCTCCTTGATCTTCAGCGCCGCCTCGTGAGTCACTTCCGACTCCAACTGCTCGATCAGATAGGCTTTCGCCTGTTCGGCAGTATAGCCGGAAATTCGCTCCAGCATTTCGGTCTGACTGCGCTTGATGAGCCGGATCTCCTCCTGCTCCTTATCCAGCGCGGCGTGCTTTTCAGCCAACAGCTCCTCTTTGTGCTCGATGGCCTCGGTCTTACGGTCGATGTTCTCCTCTTTTTGCTGCAACCGGCGTTCCTGCTTTTGCAGGTCGGCGCGGC
Source organism: Oscillospiraceae bacterium (assembly GCA_017455225.1). Next base: position 11,377 of record JAFTBL010000117.1, on the reverse strand, counting down.
GCTCCTTGACTTCCTTCTCGTATTCATTGCGAGAGCGCAGGATCTCCTCTTTGGCTTCCACCAAAGCTTCCCGCTTTTTGCTCTCGGCGGTCTTGATGGCATCGTTAACGATGCGCAATGCTTCCTCCTCGGCGTTGGCGATTTTCTGCTCGTTGCCCTTCGCCCTTTGCCGCTGGATAAGAATACAAGCGAGGTAGCCAACCACAAGCGCCGCGGCCGCCATTGCGATGGCGATCCACAGATCCATTGTCATTGGTCTCCTCTCAACAGTTTGGTGTATCACGACGGTTTTTCCCGTGTGTCAATAGAAAATAATCGAACAGGTCCCCTAACCCATTCAATAATAATCCTTGTCTATTTTATACGCTATGCACAAACCTGTCAAGCATAAAGCGATAAATTTGCGAAAACCTGCCAACACCGTCAGCGCGCCGGCCCCGATGCGATACGCTCCGCCGCGCGCATCCCGTCCGCCGCGGCGGAGAGGATCCCGCCGGCGTATCCGGCGCCCTCGCCGCAGGGATACAGCCCCCGCAATCGGCTCTCGCCCTCTTCGTTTCGCAAGATCCGCACCGGCGAGGAAGAGCGGCTCTCCACCGCCGTCAACAGCGCGTCGCCCCGGGCAAACCCCGGCAGCTTCCGGGCAAGAAGCGGCAGCGCCTGGGCGATACTTTCCGCCACGAAGGTCGGCAGACACCGCCGCAGGTCGGTATAGACCACGCCGGGGCGGTATGAGGGCAGCACGCGCCCCGGCGCCACGGACGGTCTTCCTGCGAGAAAATCCTCCACACGCTGACACGGCGCGCGGTAATCGCCGCCGCCCAGAATAAACGCCTGGCGCTCCAACCGGCGCTGGAACGCCACGCCCGCCAGCGCGTCCGAACCGCCGAAATCCTCCGGCGTCACGTTCACCAGCAGCGCGCCGTTACAGTTCTCACCGTCACGGGCATATTCGCTCATGCCGTTGGTCACCACGCCGCTGTGCTCCGACGATGACGCCACCACGGCGCCGCCGGGACAGACGCAGAACGAGAACACACTGCGCCCCGAGGGCAGATGGCATGCCAGCTTATAAGACGCCGCCCCCAGACACGGATGGGAGGCAAAATCATGGTACCGCGCCACATCGATATCCGCCTGACGGTGCTCGATCCGCACGCCCACGGCAAAGGGTTTCGGCTCCATCGGCACGCCGAGCTCATACAGCATGGAAAACGTGTCCCTCGCACTGTGCCCCGGCGAGAGCACCACCTGTCGGGCAGGCATGGTATACCGCCCCTCCGGCGCGGTGATCTCCAGCGCCTCTATGGCGCCGTCGCGGACTGTGATGCCGTCCAGCCGGTGGCAAAACCGGATCTCCGCGCCGTATTCCGTCAGCGTACGGCGGAGGTTTTGCAGTGTGAGATACAGCCGGTCGGTGCCGATGTGAGGCATGGCATCCGTCAAAATAGACGCGGGCGCGCCGCACTGCACCAACTGCTCCAAGATCCAGCGGTGGCGCACGTCACGGGTGCCGGTATTCAGTTTCCCGTCGGAAAATGCGCCGGCGCCGCCTTCCCCGAACTGCACGTTGGATTCCGTGGAAAGCGCGCCGCCTCCCCAGAACGCCAGCACGTCCCGCCGGCGCTGTTCCACGCGTTCGCCCCGTTCCAGCAGGATCGGCCGCAGACCGCACCGCGCCAGTACCAGCGCGGCAAACAGCCCCGCAGGTCCCGCGCCCACCACCACCGGCCGGATCTCCCCGGGCGCGGCGCAGACCGGTAAGGCGTATTTCTCCGGCGCGTAGGGCGATACGCGCCGGTCTGGGCGGCGCAGGATCCGCCCCTCGTCCGGCACGCTCACCGCCACGGTATATACCAGCTCCACACCGTCCCGCGCATCTACGGCGCGGCGCAGTACGGTCAAAGACCGGATCTCCTCCGGCGCCACGCGCAGTACATGCGCCGCACGCAGGCGCAGCAGATCTTCCGGCTCATCCGGCAGCAATCGGAGCTGATCGACTCGCAGCATCGTTCTTCCCTCATTCTGAAAACTAAAAAAAATTTTGCTTTTTTAAGATTTGTTTAAGCTTGGTGATTATGATAATACTTACAAGAGAGCCAAGCGGCGCGGTTTCAGGCACATGATACCATACTCCGTCCGCCGCCACAAGTACCATCATAGGAAAAGAGGAATCTGTATGACGAACGAATTTGATCCCCGGTCCAACGAGTATCACTTCACCCGTGAGGAAGGACTGCCGCGTGATGACTACCGCGGCTACTATACCCCCGCCGCGCCGGTAGAGAGCGCCAAGCCCCCGAAACGTCGTGTCTGGCGCGTTGCGGCGCTGGCGCTGGCGGCCGTGTTGCTGGCAGGCGCCTGCGGCTATGGCGGCGCGGCGCTTTACCGTTCCGCGGGCGGCGGCGCCAAGACCGCCACGGTGCAGCAGAGCAGCCGCGAGGCGGTGCAGGTGTCCGTCAAGCGGGTGGACGGCCAGACCCAGATGACGCCCTCCGAGGTGTATGCCGCCACCGTCAATTCCGTGGTGTCCATCAACTGCTCCGCTACCTCCATGAACATCTTCGGTCAGCGGGTGGAAACGCCATCCTCCGGCAGCGGCTTCATCATCACCGCCGACGGCTATATCGTCACCAACTACCACGTGATCTCCGGCGCTTCCTCCATCTCCGTCACCCTCTATACCGGCGAGACCTACACCGCCTCGCTGGTAGGCGGCGACAGCGACTATGACACCGCCGTTTTGAAGATCGATGCCGCCGGCCTGAGCGCCGTAACGCTGGGCAGCAGCGCCGACATGAACGTGGGCGACACGGTGCTGGCGATCGGCAATCCGCTGGGCGAGCTGACGTTCTCCATGAGTCAGGGCATCATTTCCTGCCTCGACCGCGCCATCAACGTAGACGGCACGCCGTTCAATATGATCCAGGTGGACTGTTCCATTAACCCCGGTAACTCCGGCGGTCCGCTGGTGAATCTCTACGGCGAGGTGGTGGGCATCGTCTCCGCCAAGTACTCCAGCTATTCCTCCACCACCGTGGAAGGTCTGGGCTTTGCCATCCCCATGGATGACGTGCAGACGGTGATCGCCGATATCATGGAAAACGGCGAGGTATCCGACAAGGCATATCTGGCGATCAACGCCGGCTCTCTCACCGAATCCATGGCGGCGCAGTACGGCATCGACATCACCAAGGGCGTGTTCGTGTTCTCCAGCATCGCCGGCGGCGCGGGCGAAAAGGCGGGCTTGAAGCTGGGCGACGTGATCACAAAGGTAGATGACACGGAGATTACCTCCATGGAGGATCTCAGCCGCGCCAAGAAGGGCTATAAGGCGGGCGACACCGCCACGCTGACCGTGTATCGGGAGAAGCAGTATCTCACGTTGAGCATCACCTTTGACGCCCAACCACAGGTCACCGGCTCCGCCGAGGAGACGCCCGATAACGGCGGCAGCAACAGCCAGATCCCGAACAACTGGGAGGATTTCTACAACTATTTCTTCGGTAACCGCGGCTGGTAAGCATCGTCTTTTCCGCCGTCCCCCGTCCCGTTTCCGGACGGGGGACGGTTTTTTGCCGGAGTTGACCTTGCGCTTTGATGCGGAAAATGGTATAATTTTGGGTTAGAATGACACGGGGAGGCAAACCGTTATGAAATTAGGCATCGTGGGACTGCCCAACGTAGGCAAATCCACTCTGTTCAACGCCATCACCAATGCCGGCGCCGAGAGCGCCAACTATCCGTTTTGCACCATAGAACCCAACGTGGGCATGGTGGCGGTGCCGGACGCGCGGCTGGATAAACTGGCGGAGATGTACCGGCCGGATAAGAAAACGCCCGCCGTCATTGAGTTTGTGGACATCGCCGGTCTGGTAAAGGGCGCTTCCGCCGGCGCGGGGCTGGGCAACAAGTTTTTGGAGAACATCCGCCGTACTGACGCCATTGTCCATGTGGTGCGCTGTTTTGACGATGAAAATATCATGCACGTGGTGGCGGACGCGTCCCAAAACGTGCCGGTGGATCCGCTGGGTGATATCGAGACCATCGATCTGGAGCTGATCATGGCGGATCTGGAGCTGGTGAACCGTCGGGTGGAAAAGGCTGTCAAGGCGGCTAAAGGCGATAAGAAGTATCTCCATGAGGCGGACGTGTTCCGCGCCCTGGCGGAGCATCTGGACAGCGGCAAATCCGCCCGTACCTTCTCCTGCGGCGCGGAGGACGCGGCGCTTCTATCCGGCGCGGATCTGTTGAGCCTCAAGCCCATCATCTACGCCGCCAATATGGATGAGGACGGCTTTGCCGATTACGCCGCCAACGACTACTACCGTCAGGTCGCGGAGCTGGCGGCAAAGGAGGGCGCGCAGGTGCTCCCCATCTGCGCCAAGCTGGAGCAGGACATTGCCGAGCTGGATGATCCGGAGGAACGCGCCATGTTTCTGGCGGATCTGGGGATCGCGCAGTCTGGTCTTGACCGGCTGATCCGGTGCTCCTATGAGCTGTTGGGTCTGATCTCTTTCCTCACCTACGGAAAGGACGAGTGCCGTGCATGGACGATCCGCAAGGGCACCAAGGCGCCCCAGGCGGCGGGCAAGATCCACAGCGACATTGAGCGCGGCTTCATCCGCGCCGAAACCATCAACTTCTCCGAGATGATCGCCTGCGGAAGTGTGGCGGCGGCGAAGGAGAAGGGCCTTCTTCGCTCCGAGGGCAAGGACTACGTGGTGCAGGACGGGGATATGATCTATTTCCGTTTCAATGTGTAAAGGAGTTCCCATGAAATACGAAGCGGTGTTATTTGATATGGACGGCACGTTGCTGGACACCCTTGCCGATCTCACCGGCGCGGTGAATCACACGCTGGAGCAAAACGGCTATCCGCCCCGCACGCGGGAGGAAGTCCGCACGTTTATCGGCAACGGCGCCCGTCACCTGATCCGCGCCTCTGTCCCTCCGGAGTCGGACGAGGCGGAAGTGGACCGCGTGCTGAAGGAATATCGGGCGTACTATCTGGCGCACCCCTGCGTGGATACCTGCCCCTATCCCGGCATGGCGGCGCTGGTGGCGGAGCTTACGGCGCTGGGCGTAAAGACCGCCATTGTGTCCAATAAGCCGGACGAGACCGCCAAGGCGCTGGGTCGCCGGTTCTTCCCCGATCTGCTCACCGTGGGGGACGACGGGATCCGCCCCCGCAAGCCGGCGCCCGATCCGGTGCTGGAAACGCTGAAAAAACTGGGCGTATCGCCCGATCGCGCCGCCTATGTAGGCGACAGCGAGGTAGATCTGGAGACCGCCCGTAATAGCGGCACAGACGGGTATATTGTCAGTTGGGGCTTCCGCACGGTGGAGGAGCTGCGTGATTCCGGCGTAAAGGAGCTGTGCCGCACGGCGGAGGAATTGCGGGAAAAACTGCTGTAAGGCGTTGACAAGTCGGGATTTTCGTGCTATATTCATCTATCATTATCAACAGGCGTTGACGAGGAACGCCGTCGGAACAGGACGTCAGAGAGGCGCTCACATGGTGCAAGAGCGCTCGCCGGAAGCCGACAGTGCCACCCCCTCCGAGCCGCTCCCCGAACGGATGTACCCAGTAGGCGGAGCCGGGATCTCCCGTTACAGAGAACACGAGCGACGGCGCAAGCCGTAAGCAGGGTGGAACCGTGGTGTAAGTCTTTTACCTCACCCCTGAAACAATGGCAGGGGTGAGTTGTTTTTTGCCCCGATGACAAGGAGGAACGAGATATGTCCGAAGAAAATCTGTACACGTTTGAAAACGAGCAGTATCGCCGCACCTATTGGCACACCTGTTCCCACGTGCTGGCGCAGGCGGTCAAGCGTCTGTATCCGGAGGTGAAGCTGGCGATCGGTCCGAGCATTGACAGCGGCTTTTACTACGATTTTGACGCGCCCTTCAGCTTCACCCGTGAGCATCTGGACGCGCTGGAAGCGGAGATGCGGAAGATCTGCAAGGAGAAGCTGAAGCTGGAGCGGTTTGAACTGCCCCGGGCCGAGGCGATCGCCTTCATGGAGAGCAAAGAGGAACCGTATAAGGTGGAGCTGATCCACGATCTGCCGGAGGACGCCGTTATCAGCTTCTACCGTCAGGGCGAGTTTACCGACCTGTGCGCCGGTCCCCATCTGGACTCCACCGGCCGCATCAAGGGCAACGCGGTCAAGCTCACCTCCTGCACCGGCGCCTACTGGCGGGGCGACAGCAACCGCAAGATGCTCCAGCGCATTTACGCGGTAGCGTTCCCCAACAAGGAGGAGCTGGACGAGTATCTGCGTCAGCGGGAAGAGGCGCTCAAGCGCGATCACAATAAGCTGGGTCGGGAGCTGGAGTATTTTACCACGGTAGACTATATCGGGCAGGGTCTGCCCATCATGCTGCCCAAGGGTGCCCGTACCATTCAGGTATTGCAGCGCTGGGTGGAGGACACGGAGCAAAAGCGCGGCTATCTTTTGACCAAAACGCCCTATATGGCGAAGCGGGATCTCTACCGTATCTCCGGTCACTGGGATCATTATCGGGACGGCATGTTCATTCTGGGCGACCCGGACGATGAGAGCAAGGAGTGCTTCGCTCTGCGTCCCATGACCTGCCCGTTCCAGTATCAGGTATTTTTGAACCGCCAGCGTTCCTACCGGGATCTTCCCATGCGTCTGGGCGAAACGTCCACCCTGTTCCGCAACGAGGATTCCGGCGAGATGCACGGCCTGATCCGGGTGCGGCAGTTTACCATCTCCGAAGGGCACCTGATACTCCGTCCCGACCAGTTGGAGGAGGAGTTCAAAAACTGCCTTGACCTTGCCAAATACTGTCTGGACACTGTGGGCCTTCTGGAAAAATGCACTTTCCGCTTCTCCCAGTGGGATCCTGCCAACCCCAACAACAAGTATGAGGGCACGGCGGAACAGTGGGAGGAAGCACAGCGTGTCATGGGTCAGATTCTGGACAATCTGGGCGTGAAGTACGATATCGGTATTGACGAGGCGGCGTTCTACGGTCCCAAGCTGGACATTCAGTATAAGAACGTGTTCGGCAAGGAGGATACGCTGGTCACCATCCAGATCGACATGTTGCTGGCACAGCGTTACGGCATGTACTATACCGATGAAAACGGTGAAAAGGCGCTTCCCTATATCATCCACCGCACCAGCCTCGGCTGCTATGAGCGGACGCTGGCATATCTCCTTGAGGAATACGCCGGCGCGCTGCCAACCTGGATGGCGCCGGAGCAGATCCGCTTCCTGCCGGTGACCGACCGTGCCGGCGATTACTGTGCCGACGCCGCCCGCAAGCTGGAATCGCAGGGCTTCCGTGTCGAGGTGGATTACCGCAATGAGAAGATCGGTCGGAAGATCCGTGACGCACAGCTTGAAAAGGTGCCCTACATGGTGGTAGTGGGCGATCGGGACATGGAGAACGGCACCGTCTCGCCGCGCCACCGTTCCGACGGCGATCTGGGCGCCATGTCGCTTGACTCGTTTGCCGCGCTGGTGCGCGACGTGGTGGACAGCAAGGCGAAGAAGTAAGGCGGTCCGATCCGCGGATATGATGATAGGGCGGCTGGCAACAGCCGCCCTTACAGCACCTCTTTGATCTGTCTGATCACACAGTCATTATCCGCGAGGTGTGCCGCACCCCCAACCGACAAAAAGGAGGTTTCCCATGGAGATCACATGGCACGGCCACGCCTGCTTTTCCATCCGCTCCGGCGATTATACCGTGGTGCTGGACCCGTATGACGGCGTGCCGGGATATCCGCCCCTGCATCTGACGGCACAGCAGGTCCTGTGCAGTCACGAACACTTTGACCACAACTGCCGCGCCGCCGTAGCGCTTCTGCCTGCCGCCGCGCCCTCCCCTTTCACCGTGACAACACAGCACACCTTTCACGACGACCGCGGCGGCGCTTTGCGCGGCGGCAACACGGTCCATATCCTCTGTGCCGAGGGGCTGACCGTAGTGCATCTGGGCGATCTGGGGCATCTTCTCACGCCGGAACAGGCGCAATCGCTCACCGGATGCGACGTGCTGCTCCTGCCGGTAGGCGGCACCTACACCGTCACCGGCGCGCAGGCGGCGCACACCGTCCGCCAGCTCCGTCCCCGCATCGCCGTGCCCATGCACTACCGCCGCGGCGAGCAGGGTTTTGATAATATCGACGAGCTATCTCCCTTTTTATCCTGCTTTGCCTCCGGCGAGATCCACCCCCTGTCAGGGCGTTCCTTCGACCCTGCGCGTGAAGTATCCGGCATCGTGATACCAAAATAATCCTGCTGTTTTTTTGAAAAAGCACTTGTATTTTGCGGCAAAATACAGTACAATCATACCAATCGTAAGTAACACGTATTGTATGGCAGGAGGGCACTATGAAAAAATCGTATAAAACACCCGTTGTAGAACTGTTACCGTTGGCAGGGCAGGACGTTATTCGCACGTCTCCCGTTGAGTTGCCGCCGTCACAGAAGCTGTAATCCGCCGCGCTCTCTTTGTGCTTCCCCGCGGGGCAGATTCGGCATCTTTTTATGAGGGGGGCTTCCATGAAGCAAGTGTATCAACCGCCGGTCGTCACGGTCTCCGTCCCCGTCCGGCAGGAGATCGTTCGCACCTCCTTCGGCAGTCATAAGCCTATCGAACTGCCGACTGTGCCGCTGTGAGTGCGCCGCTCTTCTCATCGAAAACCAAAAAAACCGCAACCCTGTCGGGTCGCGGTTTTTTTTGCGTTAGTGGTATGGGGCGGTACTATACGGCAAACTGCGCCTCATACTCTTCAAACAGGCGGTTGAACGCCTCGCCCCGCCTGGCGTCATGCAGGAACGCGTGGCTGTCCAGCCGGTCGGTATGCACCTCCAACAGCGCCACGGCGATATTGGAGCAGTGATCCGCCACACGCTCATAGTTGGTGAGAAGATCGTTGAACACGAAACTGTGTGTCATGGTACATTCGCCCCGTTTGAGCCGCTCCACATGGTGGATCTTCATCTCATCGCACAGCTGGTCGATCACCTGCTCCAGCGGCTCCACCCGCTGCGCCAGTTCCGTGTCGCCCTCGACAAAGGCGGTGATCGCAAGGCGCAATACCTCCTGTACGGCGCGCTCCAGCACCTCCATCTCCTGCGCCGCCGCGCCGGAGAAGCGGCGATCCTTCTCGTGGATCTCTCTGGCGGATTCGGCGATATTGAGCGCGTGGTCGGAGATCCGCTCAAAGTCGGAGATGGTGTGGAGATACTCGCTGACCTCTCCGCTCTGGACGGGGGAAATGGACGTGCCGGTGATCTTCATGAGATACGTGCCCAGCTTGTCCTCATAGCGGTCGATGGTGCTCTCCAGCTCCGCCACATAGTCAAACCCTTTTTGGGAATAGGCGGTACGCAGTGCTATCGCGTCCAGCAGGTCTTCCTGTGCCCGCCGCGCCATGGCGTTGATCACCAGCCGGCTCTGCTCCAGCGCCAGCGCCGGATGCTGCAAGAAGCGGTCCTCCAGCCGGTCCATATCCTGGCTGTCCGGCTCCGGCTTGGCAGGCACCAGTAATGCGGTCAACCGCTCGATACTGCCCACCAGCGGTGTGAGCGCCAGCACGGTCAAAAAGCGGAATACGGTATTCACCAGTGCGATAGACGCCGTGTTCATGGACGCGGTGAAAAACGGAACGCCCACCCATGCGTTGACGGCGTAGAACACCAGCCCCCATATCAGCGCGCCCAGCACGTCGATCAGAAGATAGGCAAGCGCCGTGCGTTTTCCGCCGGTACCGGCGCCCGGTGCGCTGAGCAGGACCGGCACCGCCGCGCCGATGGCGATACCCATGATCAGGGGGAACGCCACCTCGAAGGAGATCGCGCCGGTAGCGGAGAGCGCCTGCAAGATACCGATAGAGGCGGAAGCACTTTGCAGTACGCTGGTAAGCAAAATACCTCCCAGCACGCCCAACAGCGGGTTGGAAAACGCGGTGACCATTTCCAGAAAACCGGCGTCTTCCTTCAGCGGCGCCACAGCGCCGCTCATGGCGCTCATGCCGAACATCAGCACGGCGAATCCCATCAGAATATCGCCCAGATGCACTACCGCCTGCCGCTTGCCCGCCATGCGCAGGATGATCCCCACCACGGCGATCACGCCGGTAAGTGTGGCGGTGGATAAAAGATCCATCCAGCCTCCGTTGAGGGCGGACAGCGCCACGATCCATCCGGTGATACTGGTTCCCAGAATAGCGCCCATCACAATACCGATCGCCTGGCGCACCTTCATCATGCCGGAGTTGACGAAACCCACCACCATTACCGACGTGGCGGAGGACGACTGGATCACCGCCGTCACGCCGGTCCCCAGCAGAATGCCCTTGAGGGGCGTATTGCTCAAGCGGTACAGCACCAGCTCCAGCTTACTGCCCGCCACCTTTTTCAAATTCTCTCCCATGAACGCCATGCCGAACAAAAACAGTGCCACGCCGCCCAAAAGAGCAATATAATCGCTAACAGCCATTGTGCAATTCCTCCCAATGTACTATAATCAGTATAACCGAGGCACAGGGCGTTGTCGATACGCTTTTGGCAAATTTGTGCCGAAATAGCGCCATAATCCCGGTATCCGGCACAAACGGTTTTGTGCATCCTGCCGATTTCCCGAAAAAACGGATTTTCCCCTTGCAACACAGGTGATAGTATAATATAATATTATATCTCCTGCGACAAAACCTTATCAGGAGCTTTTGTATGTTGAAGAAGTATTTGATCGTTTTTCTGGTATCCATGGTTCCCCTGGTGGAACTGCGGGGTGCCATTCCCTACGGCACGTTTTTCGGCTTACCCCTGTGGCAGACGTATGTGATCGCCATTATTGCCAATATGTTGCCGGTGCCGGTGATCTATCTCTTTGCCCGAAAGGTGCTGGAGTGGGGTGCGGATAAGCCGGTGATCGGCGGATTTTTCCGGTTCTGTCTGGAAAAAGGTCAGCGCGGCGGCGAGAAACTGCAAAAAAAAGGCGGCGGCGGTTTGTTTCTGGCTCTGTTGCTGTTTGTGGGGATCCCCCTGCCCGGTACCGGCGTATGGACGGGTACGCTGGCAGCAAGCATCTTGAACATGGGGCTGAAAAAAAGTTCGCTGGCGTGCATGGGCGGCGTACTGCTGGCAGGGTGTATCATGGCGGTATTGAGCCTTGTGGGCGTGTCCGCCTTCGGCACCTTTGGATAAGCGAACAGAGTAAAACTGCGGCGGAATCTTCCGCCGCAGTCTTGAGACTGTCAAAAAACGGCAAAGCCGTTTTTTGACAAAAGGGTTGCAGCCTACTGCGCGCACTCATTGTGCGCCAGTGGCGCACCATTCGCACACTTCGTAGTCTGAGCGGTGTCATTTGCCACGTACACGCCGCGGC
>JAFTBL010000116.1 GCA_017455225.1 Oscillospiraceae bacterium | reverse complement strand
TATAAAAGGTCTTCCCTACCGGCTGGCACAATAGTTGCGTGCGGTGGCGTAATCCGTGGGGGTATCCACGGTGTTGGGCGGGAAAAACTCGTTGATGGGGAACGAAACGCTGCGGAACAAGCCGCAGGGATCGTCCTGATCGTTGTTGGGACACTCCGTCTAGGGGATGCAGTAGTCATACACCGGGATCAGCAGCTGGGTATCCCGCTCCAGCCGCACCAGTGAAAACTGACCCAGCGTGACGTAATAGCGCCGCTCCGCCTCGTCATCCAGCACCAGCGGGCTTGCAAAGCTCTCGGCGATGAAGGCCGGGATCTCCGTCAGGGGCACGTCGCCGCCGGCCGGCGGGGTGGACAGGCGGCAGTCCAGCACGATGGGATCCACCGCCTCCACCACGGCCACCGGCAGATTGGTGCGCATGGCGGCGGGGATATCCAGCTCCTCCAGCACCGTGTCGGAGGTGAAGATCTTGGCGTTGCCCTCGCTGCCGAAGAGGATGCAGCGCTTGTCGAACACGCACAACCCCTCCGCCGGCGTATAGCGGGGCGCGCCGGTGTAGACCTGCAGCGTGACCCGGTAGAAAAACCGCATATCAATGGAGTAGTACCCCCGGTTGAATGTCACCGGCTCCACGTCGGTGTAGACGTACAGCAGCTCCGCCGTGCCGCCCTTGGCCATCTGGGAGGTGGAGAGCACCTCCTGGGCCTCCACGGTGGGATAAAAACGCAGATCCTCCACGCAGTCCTTGTCTCTGCAGCTGTCAAAAATCTTTCGCGTATGGATGCAGACCGATTCCCGCACGCTGCCCAGATCGTCCACGGGGCCCGGCATTACATTTTCAGGCATACGATTCCCTCCTATTTAAGTAGTGAAAGATGACCTCTTTCACTCCATTGTATGCCGCCGGAGTCCGCGCGTGAAAGCCGGGAGCAAAAAAGTGCGCGGCAAAGGCCGTGGAGCCTTCACCGCGCAGGCGTGTCGCTTTAATTCTTCTTCCTGACCACCACGTTCTCGTTGCCCAGCCACTCCCGGCATTCCTCCAGCAGCGCCGGATGGTTCAGGCACTTGCCGCCCAGCAGCTTGCCGCTGTCCGCCAGACGGATCTTCACCGGGGTCGGCCCCTCGAACATGGTCATCACCAGCTGCAGGTGCCGGAACTCCTTGCTGTCGGCGCCGGGCACCCGCAGATAGATCACCGTGCCGTCAGAGGACTGGGGTGCGGCCGGGCTCTCCCCTACCGGCAGCGCCGTTGCCAGCGGGTAGATACTGTCGCACATGATCTGGGGCGGCTTTTCATCCCGCACGGACAACCGCCCCTTCACCACCACCGGCGTGTTCACCTGCATATAGCTGCCGCACAGCTCAATGGCGCGGCTGAAGCACAGAAGCTCGATGGAGGAAAGCTCGTCCTCCACCGTCACATATGCCATCATGGTGTTATTCTTGGTGGTGCGTGTCTTGCTGGCGGTCACGATGCCCGCCACGGTCACGTTCTGCCCGTCATAAAAGCGGCTTGGCCCCTCTTCATCGGCAAAATCCGCCATGATGTCGTGGATAGACGCGGCGCCGGCGCGGCGGGCGTCGTCCCTGTAATCCGCCATGGGGTGGCCGGATAGATAGAGACCCGTGGTCTCCTTCTCCATGAACATCCGTTCGGCGGCGGTAAATTCCGGCACGTTGGGCAGCGGGATCTGCGTATGGGCGGCGGCAGAGGGCGACAAACCGAAAAAGTCGATCTGCCCGTCCACGTTCTGACGGTGGCTGTCGGCCACGCTGTCCAGCACCCGCTCATAGATCTGTATCAGCTGAGAGCGGCGGGCGCCCAGCGCGTCGAAGGCGCCCGCCTTGATGAGATTCTCCACCGCCCGCTTGTTCATGTCGCTGCAGTCGAACATCCGCTCACAGAACTCCTGGAAGGAGCTGAATTCGCCGCCCTCTTCCCTGCAGCGCACCATCTCCTGAATGAAGCCGCGGCCGATGTTCTTGATGGCCACCAGCCCAAAGCGGATGCCTCCCTCCTCCACGGTGAAGCGGTCATAGGAGCGGTTCACGTCCGGCGGCAGCAGGGCAATGCCGCAGTTGCGGCATTCGGCAATATACTCGGCCACCTTGTCTGTGTCATTCAGCACGCTGGTCAGCAGCGCCGCCATGTACTGGCGCGGATAGTGGCATTTGAACCACGCCGTCTGATACGCCACCACCGCGTAGGACACGGCGTGGGCCTTGTTGAAGGCGTAGTTGGCGAAATCGTAGATCTCGTCGTAGATGGACTCGGCTACCTGCTCCGGGATGCCGTTGGCGGCACAGCCCTTGATGCCGCGCTCCGGGTCGCCCCGCAGGAAGGCGCCCCGCTCCTTCTCAATATCCTTGACCTTCTTCTTGCTCATGGC
>JAFTBL010000115.1 GCA_017455225.1 Oscillospiraceae bacterium | reverse complement strand
GTCAGCAGCTCGTCCGCCGCCTTGGCGGCGGTGACCCGGTCGTACTCCTCGTCCAGCGCCGCAATGGCGATGTCGTCCCTGTACAGCTCCGCCCGGCGGATGATGGCATAGCGGGTGATCATGGACTGCAGATCGCTCTGGAAGATCCGCTGTACCTCCTGCGTGTCGGCGCCCGCCCGGCGCAGATACGCCGCCGCCTCAAAGGTGCGCCCGCCGGTGCGGTTGGTGAAATTCTTCGTGTCCAGCACGATGCCGGCCAGCAGTGCCTCCGCCTCGGCGTGGAGAATGTCGCCCGGCTCCACCAGATACTGCAGCAGCTCCGTCACCAGCTCGCAGGCAGAGGAGGCGTAGGGCTCGTGGTAGTTCAGCGCCATCTTTTCGATGTAGCTGCTGCCCCGGCGATGGTGGTCGATCACCGCCACCCGGTTGCAGGAATCCAGCAGCTCCTCTGACTCCACGCTGCCGGGGCGGTTGGTATCCACCACCACCAGCAAACTGCCGGGCTGCGCCCGCAAAAACGCGTCGTTGCCGGTGATGAAGGCGCCGGCGTACTCCGGCTGCTCCTGCAGCCGCCGCAGCATGGGGTGCACGGCGTTGTTCTCCGGGTCGATGACGATCTGGGCGCGCTTGCCCCTTTTCCGGGCGATGCAGCAGATGCCCGCCGCCGCGCCCAGCGAATCCATGTCCGCGTAGCGGTGACCCATCACGTAAACGTGGCGGGCCTCGTCGATCAGCTCGCTCAGGGCGTTGGCCATGACCCGGGACTTTACCTTTGTGCGCTTTTCCGTGGCCTTGGACCGGCCGCCGTAGAAGGCGAAGTTCAGCCGATCCTTCACCACCGCCTGATCACCGCCCCGGGACAGCGCCATCTCCAGCGCCATGGAGGCGTTTTTGAACAGTGCGTCAAAGCTGTCGGCGTCCCGGCCGATGCCGATGGACAGTGTGGCGGCCACGCCCTCGCCGGCCACCACCTCCCGCACGGTCTCCAGCACGGAAAAGCGCTGCTCCACAAACTCGTTGTAATTCTGCTCCTCAAACAGGAACAAATACCGATCCCGGTCATAGCCCAGCAACAGGCCTCCGGAGTCGCCCACCCATGTGTTCAGCTTTTCCTCCAGTGCTGCCAGCACCGCCGAGCGTTTGCTCTCCGGGCAGGCCTTCATCAGTTCCTCGTAGTTGTCCACCATCAGAATGGCCACCACGGGCCGCGTCAGCTCCAGCGTGGTGCGCAGCTGCTCCGGCTCTGTCACGTCCATCCAGTAGGTGGTGGCCATCACCTGATCCTCCTGCGCCACGCCCTCCGGGTAACCAAGACTGCCGAACACGCGGTACTGCCGATGGTCCCATGTGACCAGCTCCGGGCACTCATGCTTGCCCTCATCCAGCCAGCGGCTGTTGAACTCCGGCACCACGTTTTCCACCCGCATTTCAAACAGGCCGTCCTTTTGCTCCGTCAAGTGCATGAACAGATCGTTGGCCCAAAGGATCTCGTCGGTCTTTGCGTCGAACACCATCATGGGCAGCGGCGCGTACAGCATATTGCTGGAGCGGGCGGTATTCATGCCGCCGGTGATGCGCTCCATATACTGCCGCATGCTCTGCTGGGTGCTCTTGCTGCGCTGCCGGCTCACCAGAAATGCGATCACGGTCACCACCGCCTCGCCCAGCGCCAGCAGCGGCTGGTTCATCAGCACCGCCGCCACCACGAAGGCCGCCAGACACAGCAGGTACAGCGCCGCGTTGGTGCGCAGGATCCGCGCCAGCCTCTTATTCACCGTTCCATCTCTCCCTTCACTGAAAAGAGGATACCACTCCATATTAATTACACATTATACCATACTTTCCCGCCTACAGCAACCACAAAGGCAGTTAAATTTCTCACCTTCGCAAGGGGCAGGGGCAAAGAAAAGCGACAGGTCCTCTTCACTTTTCTCTTTTCTCTCTTCACTGGAAAAAGTCGCGGAGGAGAACGGAGAGAAGAGTGAAAAGCGAATAGAGAAAAGTGAACAGTACAAAAAGAAAAAGCCGCTTGCGCGACTTTTTCTTGTTGGAGGTGACACCCAGATTTGACCTGGGGAATGAGGGTTTTGCAGACCCTTGCCTTACCACTTGGCTATGTCACCATGCAGTTTTCCGAAGCCGAATGCTATTATAATATAGCCCCTCCGGCTTTGTCAAGAGGAAACCGACGCTTTCAGAAGGAAAATCGGACGGCAGCCTTCGCCGCCGTCCGATCCGCTCGTCCTTTACGCTTCGGCAAATATAACGGGGTCGCCCTGACAGCGCAGCCTGCCGCCACGCACCGTCAGGCGCCGGCCGTGCACCAGATCGCGGTACTCGCCGTCCGCCACAGGCACGGAGACCTCCGCCGCCTCGCCCCGGAGGGAGAACACGCCCACCTTCCGCACCGCGCCGTCGTCCCGCAGCATCACCGTCACGGCATGCTCGTCGTCGGCGGCGGCGCAGAACGCGTCCTGAGGCGACAGGCAGTTTTTCTTGATCTCCCCCAGCCGGCGCAGCAGCGCCGTCAGATCCGCTCCGGCCCGCCAGTCCACCGGTTCCTTTTCAAACAGGCTGGGCTGATGGGTGCAGGACGCCTCCTGCCCGGCATACAGCAGCGTGGCCCCCTTGAGAAAATACAGCATGGCCGTATAGTTCTCCAGCGGCCGCCCCGGCGCCACCCGGGAGGCGATGCGGGGCTGGTCGTGGTTTTCAAGGCACCGCATCTTGTTGTAATTCTTGGGATAGCTGAACTCCTGGAAGTTCAGAAGGTCGATCCAGCGGGACAGGGGCGCCTTCCCGTCCAGCACGCTGTCGAAGGCCTCCCGGATATCGTAATCGTACTCCATGTCGAAGGCGCTGAAGGCGTCCACGTCACGCATGGCGCTCACCCGCAGCCTCAGGCACACATCCTGAAACGAACGGTGCACCGTTTCGGCAAGCCACACGCAGTCCGGCCGCACCTCGGCCACCTCCGCCCGCGCCCGGCGCCAGAAGCCTTCCGGCACCAGCGACGCCACGTCGCAGCGGAAGCCGTCCACCATGGTCGCCCAATAGCGCAGCGACTGGATCTGGTAGTCCCACAGGCCGGGCTCGTCGTAGTTCAGGTCGATCACGTCCGACCAGTCGCCCACCCGGTTATAGGGTGTGCCGTCGGCGCGGCGGCAGTAAAACTCCGGATGGGTCTGCCACAGCACGGCGTCCGGCGAGGTGTGGTTGTACACCACGTCGATCATCAGCTTCATGCCGGCAGTGTGTACGGCGTCCGCCAGCGCCTTGAAATCCTCCAGCGTGCCGTATTCCGGGTTGACTGTGCGGTAGTCCCGGTTAGCGTAGGGGCAGCCCATGGTGCCCTTGCGCCCCGCCATGCCGATGGGATGGATGGGCATGAGCCACAGGATATCCGTCCCCAGCGCCCGAATGCGGGGCAGGTCGGGGATCAGCGCCCGGAACGTGCCCTCCGGCGTGTGCGCCCGCACGTAGACGGAGTAGATCACCGCGCTTTGCAGCCGCGGATCGGTATCAATTGCCATAGGCTCCTCCTGCTGTGTTCTTCTGTCGGCGAATCACCGCTCCTCCTGCGGGGGCATCAGCTTTTTCCCGGCGTTCCACGCCTGCCCCACCTTGTCGCCTGCCACGTAGTATCCCGCCCGGAACTGGTCGAAGATCAGGGCATTCAGCTTGGCGGGATCCACCCGGCCGCCCTCGCCCAGCACCTTTTCGTCGGCGCTGACGTTGACGATGGTGCCCACCACAGCGTAGAGATTGTCCGTCTCCACGATCTCCGCCAGCTCACACTCCATGGTCACGGGAAACTCCGTGATGACCGGTGCGTTGACATGGCTGCTCTTTTCCGCGTGGCAGCCGGAGCGGGCAAACTTATCCGGCATTTTGTTGCCCGTGGCGATGCCGAAAAAGTCTGCCTCCGCCATGTGCTCCCTGTCCGCCAGACTGACGGTGAACGCCTTGGAATGGCGGATGTTTTTGGTGGTCTTGTGGTCCTCGTCGATGAACAGGGCGATCTTGTCCATGTCGCAGATCATGCCCCAGGCCGCGTTCATCACGCCCACCGTTCCGTCCTCGTCATAGGCCGCCACCATCAGTACCGGCATGGGAAAAAGCGCCGGTTGCTTCCCCAGATCTTTGCGCATAGGGATAAACCTCCTTCATTTTTATGCCTCCATTATACGGCAAAACCGCCGAAAGAACAACGGGTATTTTCACCGGCGGAGAGGCAACGAAAAAAGCACCGGGCGGATCTCTCCGCCCGGTGCTTTTTCCGTTCGCGTTACTGCGCCAGCGCCCGAAGCGCAGGCACGGCGCCGTCCACAGTCGTCCAGACCGCGGTGTAGTCCAGCGCAGGCGCGTTGGTTTTGGCGTTGTCGCCCTGCAGCTGTGCCGCCGTCAGCACGGTCAGCGTGCCGGTGGCCGTTCCCTGGCCGACCCCGTTGGTGCCCACGCTGCAAACGCCGGACACGGCGTACACGTCGGTCATGGTCAGCTGCATCGCGTTCGCATTGCCGACCACGGCGCCGGTCTGGCCGCCGCCTGCGCTTTCCACCTTGCCGGTGATCAGCGTGCGGGTGATGCTGCACTTGGCGCCGGTCTGCTCACAGCTTACCACAATGCCGCCCACGCCCATCATCTTGTCGGTGATCACGGTGCCGCTCATCAGGCAGTCGTTGACGTTGAGCGTATTGGTGGACAGCATCACCTTTGCGGCAATGCCGCCCAGCTGTCCGCCGCCGGGTTGATTGTCAGCCTTGGTCACCATACCGGCAAACTCCGTCTGGGACACGGTCGCCGTGGTGTTGGCCTCCCGCACGGCACCCAGGATACCGCCCACGTTCTGCGCCTTGGTGGCCACGATCACCGTGGCGCTGCAATAGCACTTTTCCACCGTGCCGCTGGCGCTGAAGGAACCCACGATACCGCCCGCTTCAAACGCGCCGGCGGAATAGACCGTGCCGGTGACGCGGCAGCCGGTGATCATCAGGTTGTTGCCCTTTTGCAGGCCTGCCACGCCGCCTGTGGCTCCCATGGTGTTGATATCGTCCTTGGTGCTGGTCACCGTGCCGGACACGGTACAGGCGGAGATGGTGCAGTTGGCAGCGCCGATGAATCCTGCCACGCCGCCCGTGTACATCACGCCGGTGACGGTACCGCTGACCGTATTGCCGGAGATGGTCACGCCGGCCTTTGCGATGCGGCCCACTACGCCGCCCGCCTGCGCGTCATGGCAGGTGACCGTGCCGGTGATAACGTTGTCGGCGATCTGCACAGCGCCGCTGTTCATGCACACGCCCAGAATGCCGCCCACGTCGACGCCCTGCCCGGTAACGGCGCCGTCCATGCGGCAGTTCGCAACGGTCAGCGCGCCCATGGCGCCGCCCACGATGCCGCCGGCCTGACCGGCTGCGGCCTGCACCGCCGTATCGGCGGCCACGGTCACGCCGGTGATCACGCCGCCGCTGCCCGCCACATGGGTATCGCCCACAATGGCGCCCACGCGGGAGATGCCGCCGCCCTTGTACTCGGAGATGATGCGGCTGTTGGCAAGGGTGAAGTCCTTCACCGCGGCGCCGTTGTCGATCCACGAGAAGAAGCCGGCGCCCATCGTGTCGCTGCGCACGTATACGCCCCGCACGGTGTGGCCCTGTCCGTCAAAGGTACCCTGGAACTTATTGCTCTGCTGGCCGGCCATGGGCCACACCACGTCGGGCTCCGTGTCGGAGGCCGTCCAATCGGGGTTGAGGTCGATGTCCGCGCCCAGCTTCACCGTCTTGCCGGCGAAGCTCTCCGTCTTGGAAAGCTCGGCAAAGCCCAGCAGCTGGGAGGCGGTGGTGATGACGAAGCTGTCCTGCGAGTCGTCGTACCACTCGGTATCGGCGTGGGCGACGTCGCTCACATCCAGCGTCTCACCGTCGTAGAACGCCAGCAGCACGGGTGTGCCGCTCTCCACGGCGCCCCAGTAGGAGGCGAAGTTCAGCTTGCTGTTCTTGACGGCGTTGCTGCCGGTCAGCTCCGCCGCGGCCAGCACCGCGCCGTTGTTGGTCACGCCGGCGCCCGTTGTCCCGATGCCGTTGGTGCCGAGGGTGCAGCTTTCGGCGGTGGCGTAGCTCTTGGTGATCTGCGCCTTGGCGTCGGCGGCCTTGCCGATGAAGGCGCCGGTCTGACCGCCGCCGCCGGAGGTCACCGTGCCGCTGATCAGCGTGTCGGAAATATTGACCGTGGCACCGGCCTGGAGTGCGGCGGCGGTCACGCCGCCTACCGCCATCATGGTGTCCACGCTGACGGTGCCGCTCATCAGGCAGTGCTCCGCCGTCAGCACGGTATCCCCGTCGACCAGCGCGCCCACGAGGCCGCCCAGCTCGCCGCCGTTGGCGCTCGTTTCCTGACGCACGGCGCCGTCAAACTGGCAGGCGCGCAGTGTGGTGGCCGCGCTTCCGCGGGCCGCGCCCACAAGGCCGCCCAGCCGGCGACCCGCAGAGGTGGTCACGGTGGCGTCGGAATACACCTTCTCCAGCGTGCCGCCGAAGCTCTGGCCTGCCACGGAGCCGATCTCCATTCCGTCGCCGGTGATATAGGCGTTTCTCAGCTTCAGATCCTTGACCGTGCCGGCGCCCAGCACGCTGATGAGGCCGCCGTTGGAGGCGCCGTCGCCGTTCTTGGCGGCGTTCACGTACAGGCCGGACAGGGTGTGCCCCTGACCGTCCAGCGTGCCCTTGAAGGGATAGACGGTGTTCATCATGTGCCACGGGGTCTCCGGCGCCTCGGCAGACGCTGTCCAGCCGGGATTGAGGTCAATGTCCTCCGCCAGCTGCAGCGTGATGCCGCCGAAGCTGCTCTTGTCGGACAGCTCAGCGATCAGCATCAGCTTCTCCACCGTGGAGATCACGTAGGTCTGGGCGGCGCTGGCATCATTGTTGCCCGCAGGCAGCGACACGGCGTTGTCCACCGTGTAGGATCCGGCGGCGCCGCTGCCGCTGCAGACCTTAATGGCAGAGTTAGTGTTCAGGCCAATGGATTCCCTAATCCCGGCGGAGCCGGAGCTGACGTAGCCCAGGACCGTGCCGGTCATGCCGCCGCTGGTCAAGGTGCCGGTGCTCAGGCATTCGTCGATGGTGACGGCCGCGCCGCCTACCTGTGCTACGATGCCGCCGGCCAGCAAACCGCTCTGCTCCACGGAGCCGTCGAAGGTGCACCCGGACACCGTCAGGATGCCCTGCGTGGCGTAGCCCACCACGCCGCCGCCGCGGGCGGGCGCGCCGCTGACAGTGATAGCGGCGGAGCTGGCGCAGTCGGTGATGGCTGCAACCGCGTTTTCAGAGCTGTTGAGCTCGCCCAGCACGCCGCCCACGTTCTGCGCGCCGTCCACCTTGCCGGAAACGGTGCAGCCGGAAACGGTCGCGGGAGCCTGTGCGCCGCGCTCGCAGCGGCCCAGCACGCCGCCCACGCCGTTGGCGCCGGCAGCAGTGCCGGTAAAGGTGCAGTCGGCAATGGTAACGGCGCCGTTGTTCAGTGCCGCACCCGCGATGCCGCCTACCTGATTGCCTCCGCTGACAGTGCCGGCGAAGGAGCAATCGGTGATGGAGACCGCGCCCATGGCGCCGCCCAGAATACCGCCTGCCTGACTTCCGCCGGCACGGACGGTGACGTCGGAGCCCACGGTGACGCCGGAGATAGCGCCGCCGCTGCCCAGCGTGTGACTGTCGCCCACGACGGCGCCCACGCGGGAAATGCCGCTTGCATCCTCCCGAGTGGAGCTGATGAAGCTGTTGGCAAGGGTGAAATTCTTCACCACAGCGCCGTTGTTGATCCACGAGAAGAACCCGATGCCCAGCACGTCGCTGTCCACATAGACGCCGCGGACGGTATGACCCTGTCCGTCAAAGGTGCCCTGGAACATGCAGTTTTGACTGCCGATCATCGGCCACGGCTGCGCCGGCGCCTCGTCGGAGGCCGTCCAGCCGGGGTTGACGTCGATATCCGCGCCCAGCTTCACCGTCTTGCCGGCGAAATCGTGGGTGGCGGAGAGATTGGCAAAGCCCATCAGCTGAGACAGGTTCGTGATGACAAAGCTGTCCTCGCTGTCGCTGTACCAGCCGGTATCGGGGCGCAGCAGCTTGCTCACGTCCATGGCGGAGCCGGAGTAGAACTCCTTCAGCAGCGGCGTCTCGCCCTCCACCGCCACCCAGTAGGGCTTGGCGGTGAAGTCCAGCAGCGTGTTCTGATAGCCCTGCCCGCCCAGCAGCGTGGCGCGGGTCATGGACTGGGCCACGCCGGAAGCAGGCGTGCCCTGGCCGATGGCGGCGCCGACGCAGTAGACGTTGGAGAGGGAGACCTGCATCTCGCTGGCGTTGCCGATGACGCCGCCGGTCGACCCGCCGCCCTTGGAGGTCACGGGGCCGCTGATCAGCGTATCCTTCACCCGGAGGGTGGCTCCGGTCTGGAAGGTACTGGCGGTCGCGCCGCCCACCGCCATCATGGCAGTGGAATCCACCTTGCCGCTCATGAGGCAGTTCTCGATCTCCAGCACGGAGTCGGCGTTGACGATCACGGCGCACAGGCCGCCCACCTGGCCGCCGTTTGTTTCGGAGGTACACAGCACCTCGCCGCCAAACTGGCAGTTGCGCATGGTGACGGTGTTCGCGCCCCGGACGGTGGCGATGAGGCCGCCGAGGCAGACCGCCTTCGGCGAGGTCACGATGGCGTCGGAGTACACGTTTTCCAGCGTGCCGCCGAAGCATCTGCCCGCCACGGAGGCGGTGTCGCTGCCGGCATTGACGACGTAGCTGTTGCGCAGGCGCAGGTTCTTCACCGTGCCGCCCTGCAGCGTGCCGATGAGGGCCGCGCCCTCGCTGGCGCCGCCGTCCAGATACAGGCCGGAGATGGTATGGCCCTGGCCGTCCAGTGTGCCGGCAAAGCTGCTGATGCCGGTCCACGTATTCTCAGGCGCCTTGTCGCCCCACGCGGAGGCGTCGCCGGTGTTGAGAGTGATGTCCGCGCCCAGCTTCACCGTCTTGCCGGCAAAGTCCGTGCCGGTGGACAGTACCTGCAATCCGTAGAGATCGGCGAGGGAGTCCACCACCAGCGTGGCGGCGTCCTCGTCGTACCAGCTGGTATCCACCATCTTTTGGGCGGAGGAGGTATCCAGCGGCGAGCCCACAAGGCTCTTGGGCGCAGGGCAGGCGCCGGAACGCGCCGCCCAGTAGTTGTCAAAGTCCAGCGTCGTCCAGCGATAGCCGTTGACGCCGATCAGCTTGGCGGCAGCCAGCGGGATCGCGGCGCCGTTGAGCTCGCCGTCCTTCACAGCCGCGTTCTTGGCGGCGGAGACGAACTGCCCCGCGTTGCCCAGCGCCACAAGGCTGTCGGCATAGCAGTTGCGGATATTCACAGTGTTGTTGGTATACATGGTGCCCATGATGGCGCCCTTATAATAGGGGTTGCCGCAGTTGAGGGTACCGGCGCTGAGGCAGTCGTAAATATCCACGAAGCACTTGTTCTCCGTGGACGCCAGAATACCGCCCACCTTGGCGCCCTTGCCGCTGACGGCGCTGTTGATGGTGCCGGTGAACAGACAGTGGCTGATGTAGCTCTGCCCCAGCAGCGCCTGCCCGGCGATGCCGCCGTCCGTGTAGCCGAATTCCTCGTCCACAGCGTCGATCACACCGTCAAACCACAGGCTTTCCAGCCGGTTGGCCGTTTCATCCAGATTCAGCCGCCC
>JAFTBL010000114.1 GCA_017455225.1 Oscillospiraceae bacterium | reverse complement strand
GAGCTCCGGGGGCAGGCTGTCGCCGCCGGAGAACACGCCCTTGAGGCAGGACAGGTCCAGATCGTCCAGGTTCGGGATGCGCAACAGCGCCTCGTACAGCGTGGGCACGCCCGCGATGAAGTTGGGCTTGTGCTTGCGCAGCAGGTCGGCATAGGTCTGGGGCGTGAACCGCGGCACCAGGATACAGCAACCGCCGCTGGCCAGCATGGAGTGGATGCTCACGCCAAGCCCGAAGCCGTGGAACATGGGCATGATGGCCAGCATCTTGTCGCCGGGGGCGAAGATGGGGTTGGTGGCCACGATTTGCGCGCCCAGCGCGTTGAAATTGCGGTTGGACAGCAGAATGCCCTTGGTGGTGCCGGTGGTGCCGCCGGAATAGAGGATGGCGGCGGGGTCGGTGTCCTTGCGGTTGATGCGGTAGATCTCCACGTGGCTGCCGCGCTTGAGGAAATCCTTCCACATCACCACGCCGCCCTTGCGGGGCACCGGCGGGATCTTCCGCCCCTCGGTCAGCGCGTAGCCCATTTTCAAAAGGGGCTGCAGCTCGTCCTTCACCGAGGTGACGATCAGGCAGGGCAGATCCACTGCCTTGCGCACGTTCTCGAACTTCTGGTAAAACTGATCCAGTGTGATGGCGGCCACAGAGCCGCTGTCCCGCAGGTAAAAGGCGATCTCGCTCTCGGCGGACAGGGGGTGCACCATGTTGGCGATGGCGCCCACCAGATTCACCGCGTAGAACATGCACACGGTCTGGGGCGCGTTGGGCATGCAGATGGTGACCTTGTCGCCCTCCCGGACGCCGATGGCCTTCAGGCTCTTGGCGCAGGCCACGGTCTTCTCCCACATCTGGGCGTAGGTGGTGGCGTGGCCCATGAACTCATAGGCGGTGTAGTCGGGGTATTTTTTCACGATCTCCTCCACCTTGCCGGCCATGGACAGCGTGGAGTAGGTCAGCGTGGCGGGTACCTCCTCGTCCTTGCTGGCAAGCCAGGGGGTCTTGACCTCATTTTTGCTCATAGGGTACTTCCTCCTTCATGGGTTTCTCCAGCTCCTCCGGGTGCTCCAGCAGATACTTCAGCAGCCGGATGGATTTGGAGTAGTAATAGCCGTCGGCCAGACGCTCGTCAATGGTCAACCCCAGATCCAGCGTCTCGCGCATGGCGGCGTTGCCGTTCCCGTCAAATACGGGGGTCATCTTTTTCTCCCCGATGATGCAGAACAGGGAGCAGGTGCCCCAGTTGGTCAGATGGTGATAGCCGGACTTGAGCTTGATGGAGCCCAGATTGGAGATCACCACGCTGCTGTAATAGGGGTCGGTGGCGATCATGGACGAGGGCACCCAGCCGTGCTTATCCAGCCACATGATGAACTTCACCGCCGTCTTGCCCACGAAGCGGGGCAGCTTGTTCAGCATGTCCATGCTGTCGGTGGAGGGATCCACCTTCTCGCTGCGGCAGTCCTTCACCTGCGAGCGGATGTACTCATGCACCGTCTCCACGGTGTCGTCCTCCCGTGCCCGCAGGGTGGCCAGCGCCTCGGCGCCGTTGTCGGCGAATTCCTTCTTCACCACGAAGGAGGCGGAGATGTTGTTGCGCAGGTAGAAGTTCTGGTTGGCGATAAAGCGGTTCAGCTTGGGGCGCAGGGTAATGGTTTTCACCAGCGCCGCCACGATGACGTGGAAAAACGTGTAAGGGAAGTCGGTCTCCGTCTCGTTTTTGCGGGCGATGTACGCCTTGATGGCCGTCAGATCGATCCGCTCGGAGATATAGGCCTCGTTGTCGCACCGGTTGGGGTAGATGATGCCGGTGATAAACTGGATCGACGGAAGGTCCCGCAGCAGCGTGCCGTCCTTCCGGTCGCCCGGACGCCGTTTTGTTTGAACCATAAACTAAATACTCCCATTCTAACAAGTATGATGATACATTATAACATATATAATTTATTTTTCCACCCTTTTTTACAAGTTTCGACGTCTGCGCCTGCGGCGCCGCCTTTGATCCTATGCGCCCGCCGTGCCGGTCATGTCCGTGTGGCAGGAAATGGTATTGACTGCCGCCGCCGATCGTCATACAATAGTCCCATATAAAGCAACGAAAGGAAATAGACGGTATGGAGCAGAGCTTTGACCTGCAGCAGCACATTCAGCAGGGCGTGGAGGCCATCGTGGCGGACACGCTGAAGGCCACGCTGAAAAACCCGAAGGAGAGCGCGTTCATGATGTGCTTTGCCGCCGCCAGCCGCAAGGCATCCAAGCTGCGGCTGCAGCACGAGAAGGAGGGGCTCCATGTGCCCGGCTTCCTCATCGCCAGCATCACCAGCAGCTGCAACCTGCACTGCGCCGGCTGCTACTCCCGCTGCAGCCGCGCCACGGTGGACGCCCAGCCCGTCCGGCAGTTGAGCGACGAGGAGTGGCTGCGGATCTTCCGGGAGGCGGACGAGCTGGGCGTCAGCTTCATTCTGCTGGCCGGTGGCGAGCCCATGATCCGCCGCGACGTCATCGAGGCGGCGGGGCGAATGCCGCAGATCCTGTTTCCCATCTTCACCAACGGCACCTTTCTCGACGAGCGGTATTTCAAGCTGCTGGACGAGTGCCGCAACCTGATCCCGGTGATGAGCATCGAGGGCGACCGGCAGATCACCGATGAGCGCCGGGGCGCCGGGATCTATGACCGGGTCATCGCCAACATGGATAAGTTCCGCGACCGGGGGCTCATTTTCGGCGCCTCCGTCACCGTCACCACGGAGAATGTGGAGCAGGTCACCTCGCCGGAGTTTCTGGACGGGCTCATCGACCGGGGCTGCAAGCTGGTGATCTACGTGGAGTTCGTCCCCGTCACGGAGGAGGCGGCTCATCTGGCGCCGGGCGAGCCGGAGCGGGCGTATATGGCGCAGGCCATGGCTCAGCTGCGCCGCCGCTACAGCGAGGCGGTGCTGCTGTCCTTCCCCGGCGACGAGCTGGCCATGGGCGGGTGCATGGCGGCGGGGCGGGAGTTTTTCCACATCAACTCCCACGGCGGCGCGGAGCCGTGTCCCTTCTCTCCCTATTCGGACGTAAACGTGAAGGAAACGTCCCTGCGGGTCGCCATTGCCTCGCCCCTGTTCCAAAAGCTGCAGAGCCAGGGCGTATTGAGCGGCGAACACGTGGGCGGCTGCGTGCTGTATGAAAAGCGGGCGCAGGTGGAGGCGCTGGCGGCCGGGAAGTGAGAGGAGCGTCAATGCAGTACAGGAAGGATAAAAACGGTCGGCAGCTTTCGGTGCTGGGCTACGGCTGCATGCGCTTTGCCCGCAAGGGCGGCGGCGTGGACGTGGACAAGGCGGAAACGGAGCTGCTGGAGGCGTACCGCGCCGGGGTCAACTATTTCGACACCGCTTACATCTATCCGGGCAGCGAGGCGGCGCTGGGGGAGATCCTCCGGCGCAACGGCCTGAGGGACAAGGTGTATATCGCCACCAAGCTGCCCCAGTATCTGGTGACCAACCGCGCCGCGCTGGATCGCTATTTCAGCGAGCAGCTGTCTCGCCTGCAGACGGATCACGTAGACTATTATCTCATGCACCATTTGACGGATGTGGCCATGTGGGAAAAGCTGAAGGCGGTGGGCGCGCTGGAGTGGATCGAGGAGAAAAAGCGCGCCGGCGCCATCGGCAGCGTGGGTTTTTCCTACCACGGCAATACGGACGGCTTTTTGAAGATCCTCAACGACTACGATTGGGATCTGTGTCAGGTGCAGTATAATTATTTCGACGAGCATTCCCAGGCCGGGGCGGAGGGTGTGAAGGCCGCCGCCGCCAAGGGGATCCCGGTGGTCATCATGGAGCCGCTCCGGGGCGGCAAGCTGGTGAGCATGCTGCCGGAGGAGGCCAGGCGCGTCATAGCCTCCAGCGGCCGGGGCTGGTCTGCGGCGGAATGGAGCTTCCGCTGGCTCTACGACCAGCCGGAGGTCACGGTGGTGCTCTCCGGCATGAACAGCACGGACATGGTGCGGGAAAACTGTCGTGTCGCGTCGGAGGCAGGCGCGGGGCAGCTTACGCAGGAGGATCGCGCCGTGATCCGGCGCTTGACGGAGTGCATCCGCGCCAAGGAAAAGGTGGGCTGCACCGGCTGCCGCTACTGCATGCCCTGCCCCAAGGGGGTGGACATCCCCGGTCTGTTCCGCTGCTACAACGCCATGTATATCGAGTCCAAGGGACAGGGTCGGCTCCAGTACGCCCAGACCGTGGGCCTGACCAAGGAGCCCGCCTTTGCCACCCAGTGCGTGGGCTGCGGCAAGTGCGAGTCCCATTGCCCCCAGAATATCCCCATCCGGGACAAGCTGAAGGAGGCGGACCGGGCGCTGCGCCCGCTGCCCTACCGACTGGGCATCGCCGCCGCCCGGAAATTCATGTTCCGCAAGGCCAAGTGACGCCGGGAGGATAAAAAGCAGAACACCCCACCGGGGTGCTCTGCTTTTATGTTTGTTGTTGAAAGGTATTTCCCGTTCCCCTTTAAGGGGAAGGCCTTGACCTGTGCATCCCCCCAAAGCCTTCCCCTTGTACCCCAAGGGCATTTGCTCCACCAGCCGCTCCTTCGTCGCGGGGTGTCGCTGGCAGGGGAAATCCCCGAAGCGCCGCCCCCTAAAAAAGCCTTCCCCGTGAGGGGAAATCCCCGAAGCGCCGCCAGTGGCGGAGGAAGCGAGGGGATTTCGAGGCAGCGCCCCGCGCACCGCGCCCAAAGGAAGCGGTACGCGGCTGGCGCAACGGTGGGCAAGAGGTGGCCGAGCGAAGCGAGGTCGGATGAGGTGTCCCCGCGGCTGGCGAAACGGTGGGCAATAGGTGGCGCGAAGCGCCGGATGAGGTGTCAAATCCCTCCCGGCCTTTTCCCTCGCACCACCCCGTAGGGGCGGACGCCTCTGTCCGCCCAAAAAAGGCTTCCCCTTGTACCCCAAGGGCATTTGTTCCACCTGCCGCTCCTTCGTCGCGGGGTGTCGCTAGCAGGGGAAATCCCCCCAGCGCCGCCCCCAAAAAAGGCTTCCCCTTGAGGGGAAGCTGTCACGGCGAAGCCGTGACTGATGAGGTGTCCCATGCCCCAAAAACCGCAAAAAAGCCGCGTTCTGTCACCAGAACGCGGCTTTTTGTCGCACTCATCCTCATTCAAGGCCGAAAAACCGCATGGCGTTGTCCCACGTCACCCGCTCCACCTCGTCCGGCGTCAGCCCCTTGATCTCGGCGATCTTCTCCGCCACCAGATGCACGTAGCCGGAGTCGTTGCGCTTGCCCCGGTAGGGCTCCGGCGCCAGAAACGGCGCGTCCGTTTCGATCATCAGCCGCTCCAGCGGCACGGCGGCCACCACCTCCGGCGCCTTGCGGGCGTTCTTGAAGGTGATCACCCCGTTGAAGGACAGCATCCAGCCCCGCTTCAACAGCTCCCGCGCCATCTCCACGCTGCCGGCAAAGCTGTGGAACACGCCGCGCACGCCGGGGAATTCCTTCACGATCTCCAGCGAGTCGGCGTGAGCGTCCCGGTTGTGGATGATCACCGGCAGCCCCAGCTCCTGCGCCAGCGCCATCTGGGCCCGCAGGGTCTCCTTCTGCTTCTCCCGGGGCGGGTTTTCCGCCCAGTAGTAGTCCAGCCCGATCTCCCCGATGGCCACCACCTTGGGC
The DNA here is from genome assembly GCA_017455225.1 of Oscillospiraceae bacterium. Next base: position 1,935 of record JAFTBL010000114.1, on the reverse strand, counting down.
TGCCGCGCCAGTGCCCGCAGCTCCTCGATCTGCTCCGGCTCAAAGTCGCCGCAGTCCTCCGGGTGGATGCCCACGGCGGCGTACACGTGGTCAAACCGCCCCGCCAGCGCCACCACGTCCCGGGAGGACGCCAGCGAGCACCCGGGGTCTACGATCCGCCCCACGCCCCGTCCGGGCATGGAGGCCAGCAGCTCCTCCCGGTCGCCGTCAAAGGCCGGGTCGTTGTAGTGCGCGTGTGTGTCAAACAGCATGTCCCGCCTCCTGCAATTTCCGTATCTCCGTCCGCTCGATGTCCCGTTCCTTCAGCTCCCGCAGCGCCGCCATGTGGGGCTGCCGGGCGTGGGCGCGCTGATCGTCCTCGCTGCGCCACCGCTCCACCAGCAATATCTCGTCTCCGTTTTGCAGGGACAGGTAGTAGTCGTATTGCACACAACCCTTCTCCGCCCGCACCGCCTCCGGGATCCCCCGGGCGGCCAGCGCACGCAAAAATGTCTCCCGCCGCCCCGGCTTGGCCACGTACGTCACCAGCAGCGTTATTTCCTCCATGGTCGGCTCCTTTCTTTGCAAAAAGGCGACGCCGTTGTGACGCCGCCTCTTTTTCAGCACAGCTTGGCCCCGGCGGGCACGCTGTCGTCGATCAGCATCAGCTGCAGCTTCTCCTGCCCGTCCACCTTGTGCACGGCGGAGAGCATCATCCCGCAGGAGGGGATGCCCATCATCTTCCGGGGCGGCAGATTCACGATGGCCACCGCCGTCTTGCCGATCAGCTCCTCCGGCTCATAGTACTTGTGGATGCCGGAGAGGATGATCCGGTCGGTGCCGGTGCCGTCGTCCAGCGTGAACTGCAGCAGCTTGTCGCTCTTTTTCACCGCCGCGCAGTCCTTGATCTTCACCGCCCGCAGATCGCACCTGCAGAAGGTGTCGAAGTCCACCGCCTGGTCCAGCAGCGGCTCGGTCTCCACGGCGGGCGCCGCGCTCCTGCGCTGTGCCTTCTGCATCTCCTCCAGCTCCTTGAGCTCCTTCTCCGCGTCGATGCGGGGAAACAGCGCCTCGCCCTTGGTCACGGTCACGTCGGCGCGCAGGCTGCCCCACACGTTGGCCTTGTCCCAGCCCCGGCAGCCCTCACAGGCGCCGATCCGGTCAAAGATGGCCTCGCAGCTCTGGGGCATGAAGGGGGTCAGCAGCGTGGCGCAGATGCGCACCGTCTCCAGCAGGTCGTACATCACCGTGGCAAGGCGGGCCCGGCGTCCCTCGTCCTTGGCCAACGTCCACGGGGTGTTCTCGTCGATGAATTTGTTGGCCCGGTCGATCACCTTGAAGATCTCCGCCAGCGCGTTCTGGAACTGGAACCGCTCCATTTCCGCCTCGTAGCGGTCCCGCAGGGCAGAGGCCATGGCGATCAGCTCGCCGTCGGCGTCGCTTGCCTCCCGGTCGGCAGGCAAAGTGCCGCCGAAATACTTCTCCACCATGGCGGTGGTGCGGCTGACCAGATTGCCCAGGTCGTTGGCAAGATCCACGTTGATGGTGTTGATCAGCAGCTCGTTGGAGAAATTGCCGTCGGAGCCGAAGGGGAAGGTGCGCAGCAGGAAGAACCGCAGCGTGTCCACGCCGTAGCGTTCCGCCAGCACGTAGGGATCCACCACGTTGCCGAAGGATTTGCCCATCTTCTTGCCGTCAAACACCAGCCAGCCATGCCCGTACACGTGTCGGGGCAGGGGCTCGCCCACGCTCATCAGCATGGCGGGCCAGATGATGGAGTGGAAGCGCACGATCTCCTTGCCCACGAAATGCACGTCCGCCGGCCAGAACTTGGCAAGGTCGTCGTGCGCGTCGTTCTCATAGCCCAGCGCGGTCATGTAGTTGAACAGCGCGTCCACCCACACGTACACCACGTGACCGGGGTCGAAGTCCACCGGCACGCCCCAGTTGAAGCTG
>JAFTBL010000113.1 GCA_017455225.1 Oscillospiraceae bacterium | reverse complement strand
TCATGCGTGTTCCTCCTTGCGCTGCGATTTTTGTTCCTGTAAAAGAGGGAGTTCTCCGCCCCGCTGCGCGGGAAACGGAGATACCTGCCCTTATAATTGATAACAGTATACCATCGTTTTTACGATCATGCAAGGGTTTTACACAGGAAATTTCTGCTTAATGTCCTTCCCGCTGGCCAAAAACCGCCCTGTTTTCCGGAAATTCCCCGAAATGACCCGGAGCTCCGTTCGCACCGCCGCGTCAATAGTGCTTGACCATGCCGCCCAGCAGCCACACGGGCAACAGCCACAGCGCCTGATAGCCCAGCAGACGCAGAGGATCCAGCAGCTCCGCCGCGCCGATGGACGTGAAATAATAGGCCAGCAGCAGGCCGCACAGGCCGCCCAGATACGCCAGCACACCGGCAAGGCGCACAGAGCGCACCATGCGGCGGCTGCCCACCACCACCTCGGCGTAGGGCATGAGGCCCTCGCGGTAGATGGCGGCGCCGGCCAGCGGCGCCGTTTCCGCGCTGACGTCACCCAGCGCAAGACGGGTGGACACCGCGGGGTACACGGGCTTGGCGTCCATGCTGAACTTGCGGCGCAGAAGACCCGGCGTCACGTTGCAGCTGCGGGTGGCCATCACCGGCTCGATCCGGTTGCGGCGCAGAGCACGCAGCGCCCACTCCACGTTGCGGGAGGGCTGATACTTGATGGCGAAAATGGCGATCAGTACGCCGTCAACCGCCAGAAAAACGCCGGTCTTCAGCTTCAGCTCCTGAGGCAGCGTCACGCGGGTCTTGCGCATGAAATAGGCGCTGCCCATGGTGACGCTCTCGCCGCGGATGGTGCCGCCCACGCCGCCTTCCTCGTAAAACTGCAGATCCTCCACCGGCAGGCGGCGGCCGCCCTCGGCGGTGAGCAGCTGCTCGAACAGGGGCTGGAGCTGGCTGCGGGCGGCGGCAGTGACGCTGGCGGCGTAGGACACCACCTTGCCGATCTCCTCGCCGAACACCTTCAGGCCGTTGAGCCCCACCGTGCCCGGGGGGAACAGGTCGTCGTCCGTGACCACCATGCGGCGGCTGCGGCTGACCGTCCGGGCGCCGGTATAGCCCGCCACGGCGCTGCCGCTTTTGGCAAGGCGACGGGTCAGATAATGCAGCGGCAGCGGCGACGCCAGCGGCAGGGCGAAGGGGATCGCCACCGCCAGCATCACCGACCACACGTGCAGCAGCGAGCCGCTCTCGCCCCGGCTGAGACACACCACGCCGGACAAGATCGCCGTGGCCGCCGCGTACAGCGGCACCAGAAACGTCTGCCACCGGCGGGCGGGATCCGGCTTGTCCGACAGGCGGTAAAAGCCCGTCAGCGTGCCGCGCTGCTTGCAGCAGCCCGCCGCCGTGACCGACACGCCGTAGGGCGGCGCGCCGCCCATATCCGTCAGGCGGAAGCTCTCCCGCCGGACGTCGGCGCTCAGCAGAGCGCCCCATTGACACAAAAACAGGAAGATCGCCGCGCCGACGCACAGCGGCGTCCGGCCGCCGCCGTTGGCCAGCAGATATGCGCAGTCGCCCAGCGATACCAGCGCCATCAGCGCCGCCGCCAGCTCGCAGCCCATGCGCCCGGCGCGCAGATCCGCCGCCAGCGTGCGCCAGACCGGGGTCGCCGCCAGCGCCGTCAGCGCCAG
>JAFTBL010000112.1 GCA_017455225.1 Oscillospiraceae bacterium | reverse complement strand
CCCTCCAGATCCCGGCGCACGTCCGCGGCGGTGAAGCCGTGGACCTGGTTCCAGTACTGGGAGCCCACCACGATCATGTTGCTGATGGTGAAATACTTGTTCAGCCGGTCGAAGCTGGCGGTGGAGCCGCCCCGGCGGCAGGACACCACCGCCGCGCCCACCTTGCCGGCCCAGCGGCTGCTGCCGGTGGAGTAGAACAGCCGGTCGAGAAAGGCGCACAGCTGGGCGGCGGGGCCGCCGTAATACACCGGCGCGCCGATCACCAGACCGTCCAGCTCCTCCAGACGCCCGGCGATCTCGTTCACGCCGTCGTCAAAGACGCATTTGCCGGTTCTGCCGCAGCTGCTGCAGGCGATGCAGCCGGCCACCGGGCGTGTACCCAGCTGATAGAGCTCTGCCTCCACGCCGTTTTTTTCCAGCGTGTCCGCCACCTCCCGCAGCGCGGTATAGGTGCAGCCCGCCGGGTGGGGGCTGCCGTTGATCAGAAGTACCTTTGCCAATGCAGATCCTCTCCGTTCCTTGCAAGATCAGGGGGTGTAAAGCGACCTCGCCTTACACGCCCAGATAGGCCAGCAGCAGCGCGTAGGTGTTGCGCAGGCCGTCGATGTGGGTGCGCTCATAGCCGTGGCTGTTGGCGGTGCCGGGGCCGATGGCGGCGTGGCGGACGTCGTGTCCCGCCTCCAGCGAGGTGTCGCCGTCGCTGCCGTAGGCGGGGGTGAAGATGTCGATGGCGAAGTCCACGCCGGCGTCGATGGCGGCCTTGCGCAGCTCGTTGGTCATCTCCCAGTGGTAGGGATAGCGGGTATCCTTGGCGAAGATGGACACCTTCCGCTCGTCGGAGTTCTGATCCGGCCCGGTGGGTGCGATGTCCATAGCCAGAATGTCCCGGGTACCCTCCGGCAGCCACGAGCCGCCGTGGCCGATCTCCTCGTAGCAGCTGAAATAGGCGTAGGTCTGGCGGCAGGGGGTCAGGCCGTGCTCGTGCAGATACTTCAGCGCAGTCAGCAGTACGGCAGCGCAGGCCTTGTCGTCCACGAAATGGGACTTGAGATAGCCGCCGGAGCGGACGAACCGGGGCTCCAGCGCCACCATGTCGCCAATGTCGATCCCCAGCGCCCGCACCTGATCGGCGGTGGTCACCGGCTCATCCAGCACCACGCACACGTTGGTGCGCCAGTCGGGCTCGGTCTTGCGCAGCTCGTCCCCCGCCACGTGGGTGGAGCCGGGGGTGCGGCAGACGCAGCCGGTGTACACCCGGTCGTCCCGGGTGTACACGCGCACGTTCTCCATCATGGCGTAGAAGGGCAGCAATCCGCCCACGGGGCACACGTTCAGCGTGCCGTCGCTGTTGACGCGGCGCACCATCAGCCCGATGTCGTCCAGATGGGCGGTCACCACCAGCGCGTTGCCGGTGCCGCCTGCGTCGGTGTACACGCCGCCCTTTTGCAGCAGGGCTGGCTCATAGCCCAGACGGGTCAGCTCTTCACAGACGTAGTCCTGAATGGCGCGGAACTGGCCGGTGGTGCTGTCGATGGCCAGCAGCTTTTCAAACTGCTGCATGCAGTACGCTTCATCAAAGGGGATCGCTTTCTTGTCCATGTTCTTTTTCCTCCGTTATTTTTATCCTTGGGGCAGTGCCGCGGCGGCCGCGCCGCAGCGGTACAGCGCCTTGCACAGCTCCGCAAGCGCCGGCTTGCTGCCGCTCTCCTGCAGGACTGTAGTGATGTAGTCGTTCACGCCCACGCTGAAGCGGATGGCGGTGCCGTCCACGGTGATCTGGTACCCCTGACTCAGCGCGCCCGGCAGCACGGGGATGTCCACCGTATAGAAGCCCTCCGCCGCGTTGGGTCTGGCGGTCAGCTCCAGCCCCGCCGCCCGGACGGTAAAGCTCTGCCCGGCGCGGAAGTAGAGCCGCAGAAGGGTCACGTCCCGGGTCAGCAGGCTCCTGCCGTAGTAGGCGACGCCGCCGTCGGAGAGGACGCTGTCCTCCGGCCGGAACCAGGTGGGGATGCTTTGCACGTCCACAGCCCCGGTGGTCACCGGCTGGCCGCTGAGGAAATAGGCCTCGGCGGCGCGGCCATAGGCCAGCAGCGCCTGTGCCAGAGCGGCCGTTTCAGCGGAATAGCCCGCCGCCTCCGTCAGCTCGGCCAGATACGCCGCGCCGGAGATGGCGGCGCTGTCCAGCATGGTGCCGTCCGGCGCCTTGAGCACGGCGGTCACGGTCTGTGACAGCTCCTTGGCGGAGATGGGGCAGGTGAAGCGGAGCACGCCGTCCTCGCCCACGGTGAACTCCCGCACGGCAAAGGGGGCGCCGTCGCCCACGGTGAACTCGGCGTACACGCCCTCTGCCTCCAGCACGGCGGCGTAGAAGTTCAGCGCGAAGCCCTCGGACAGAGTCATGCTCACGTCGGTCAGCTTGGCGACGCCGGCAAACACCAGCGCACCGTCTTCGTCAAAGAAGTACCACGCCGGCTCGGGCTGTCCGTCGGAGTATACCGGGCGGAAGCCGCTGCCGGAATAGGGATCGCAGTAATAGGTCTTGCCGTCCAGTGTCAGCCAGCCGTTGACGGCGCTGCCGTTTTCATCCACATAGTACCTGTCGGTGAACTCGTTGTCCCACTCGTCGGTGCGGGAGATCTCGTGCCATCCGGGGGACATATCCAGCAGGGCGCCGTCCTCGTCGGTGACGTACCACGTTTCGGTATCGGTCTCCTCGTCCCAAACGGAGAACTGCCACGTGCGCAGCCACGGGTCGAGATAATAGGTCTTGCCGTCCAGTGTCAGCCAGCCGTTGACGACGCTGCCGCTTTCATCCACATAGTACCTGTCGGTGAACTCATTGTCCCACTCGTCGGTGCGGGAGATCTCGTGCCATCCGGG